>NZ_JABWDV010000382.1 GCF_013362995.1 Streptomyces sp. TRM64462
TGAGGCGGCAGCGGCCGGGGAGTCCGCGTCCGCCGTGTCCGGAGGCGCGAGCCCGGCCCCCGCGGGCGGCCGGGCCGCGGCGCCCCAGCCGTCGCCGTCGCCGTCGGTCACGCCGGTCGACGTGCTCGACGGTCTGCTGCACGGCCTGGTGGATCCCGGCGGCGCACGGCAGTGACCGGGGACCGCCGCTGACGCGGGTCAGTGGCGGACGCGCCAGGTGACCGAGGACCGCAGGCTCCGGGCGATGCCCGGGTCGCGTACGGCGGGCGTGCTGTCCTCGACGGTGACGGTCAGCGTGTGCGTCCGTACGTCGTACCGCCGCAGCCCCAGCTCCGCGACGTCCACCTCCGTGCGGCCCGCGAGGTGCGTCAGCTCCAGGCCGTTCAGCTGCCAGCGGACCGTGAGCTGCCGCCCGTCCGGGCCGGTCAGGGCGGGTACGGCGACCCTGGCCGTGTGGTGGCGGCGCAGGGTGCGGTCGGTGGGCGTGAGGGCGGTGGCCACCTGTGCGTGGCGGTGGAAGCCGGCGATCATCGCCTCCACGCCCGGCAGGTTGAACGGCTTGTCCAGGACCCGCATCAGGGAGTTGTCCGTGGGCCGGCGGAGCCCGGTCGCGAAGTAGCCGCCGCCCTCGTACGCGCCGACCGTTCCGCCGTCCGGCGACTCCTCGCCGAGCCAGCGGTGCCACTTGACGCCGCGCGCCGCCATCCGGGCGGCGTCGAGCGTGGAGATGTTCGGCTCGGCCGGCTCGGGGCCCCGGTACTCCTCGTAGCCCGGGTACCCCGGGTAGAAGTACTCGTCCGCGAGGCCGCCGAGCGAGTGCCCTGTCTCGTGGACGGCGACCTGGCCGGACTTCTCGTTGCGCGCGGACGCCGTCGAGATGCCCTCGTAGCCGAGCGTCCTGCTGGCCTCGTTGTAGCCCGCGCCGCCGTACTTGGCGCTGTTGGCGAGGACGATCACCAGGTCGGCCTCCGGGGCCCGGGCCACGTACGCGTCGACCTTGTCCTGGTCGACGCAGAGCAGCCGCTCGATGTCGCCGCACCAGAAGTACGTGCCGAGCGCGGTGTCCTTGACGGTGGCGCGGTCGGGGTCGCCGGTGACGCCCGACTCGCGCGAGACGGCGTCGACGGTCCAGACGTTGAAGAGGTTCCGGTACGTCGTGTAGGGCTCGACGGCCGTCACCTCGGCCCACTTCTCACGGGCGTGGGCGTGGAAGTCCGGGAGTTCGCCGGCGGTGTAGCCGTCTCCGATGACGACGACGTCCAGGCGGTCGGCGGTGGGGCCGTTGTCGATGATCTTCGTGACGTCGCCGTCGGCCTCCCGCTCCGCCGGTGAGAGCCGTGCGGCGGGCGCGCCCCGGCCGTGGGCGGGTACGCGGGTGTGGCCGGAGCCGGCGACCACGCCGTGCTCAGGGCCGGGTATCTCCACCTCCACCAGCTCGGCCGACGTGGCCGGCGCCGGGCGGCCGGTACTCGCCGTACCGGCGGATGCGGTGCCGGCGGACGCGGTGCCGGCGGCGGCGAGTGAGGCGACGGCGACAGCGGCCGCGCCGGCCGACGTCAGGTATCTGCGCAGGGTCGAGCGCACGGAGTCCTCCCCCGATACGGAGTAAAGCGCTGACTTAAACACGGTGAACCGGCCGCTTAAGGTAGGCGGGCGCACGGTGGCTGCGCAATGGCCAGGAGGCCCTGAATACTGGGGAGTTCGAGCGACGAGGGAGTGACCGTGGACGAACCGTCCGAGATCGGCCGGCGGGTGCAGCGGCTGCGCGCGGAACGCGGCCTGACCCAGCGGCAGCTGGCCGAGCCGTCGTACACCGCCGCGTACGTCTCGACGCTGGAGTCCGGCAAGGTGCGGCCGTCGGAGACCGCGCTGCGGTTCCTCGCCGGGCGGCTCGGCACCTCGTACGAGGAGCTGGCCACCGGCCGTCCCCCGCATCTGGCGACGGAGCTCAGACTCGCCCTGACCGACGCGCAGCGCACCCTCGCCACCGGTTCGGCGGACGAGGCCGCCGTCCAGTACCGGCGGCTGCTCGCGGACGCCGGGCAGTACGGGCTGACGGCCGAGCGGGCCGAGGCGCTCCTCGGGCTCGGCGACTGCGCCCTGGAGACCGGTGCGCTCACCGAGGCCGGGGAGCACTTCGCGGCCGCCGAACGGCTCCTGGCCGACGAGCCGCTCCCGCGCCGGGCGCGCGCGATCCGCGGACGGGCCGTCGCCCATCTGCTGGCCGGGGAGCTGCGCTACGCCTGCTACCTGCTGGAGTCCACCATCGACGCGCTCACCACCGGCGGGCTGGCCGACCCCGAGGCGCTGGTGATGCTGTACGCGGCGGTCATCGGCCCGTACATCGACATGGGCGCGCACGCCCGCGCGGCGCACGCCGCCGAGCTGGCGCTGGCCCTGGCGCCGCAGGTCGACGACCCGGCGCTGGTGGCGGGCATGCACCGGCAGGTCGCCCGGACGTTCCTCGCGGAGGGCCGCACCGCCGACGCCGACGCGTCACTGGCCAAGGCCCAGTCGATGTACCGGCAGCTGCGGCTGCTGACCGATCTGGCGCACTGCCACTGGATGCGGGGCTACGTCCAGGCGCAGAGCGGCGAACTCGACGCGGCCGAGCGGGAGTTGCGTACGGCTCGGGACATGCTGGCGGCCCGGCGCGCCGCGCTCTACACCGCCCAGGTGGAGGTGGAGCTCGCGGACGTGCTGCGGCGGCTCGGCCGGTACGACGAGGCGGCGGAGCTGCTGTCGGCGCTGCTCGACGACCTGGACGACCGGCACGGCGCCGTGCACGCGGGCGGCGCGCACCGGCTCCTCGGGCTGATCTGCGAGGAGCGCGGCGACACCGAGTGCGCCGAGGAGCACTATGTGCGGGCGCTGGGGCTGCTGGAGCGGAGCGGGGCGACGGGCGACCTCGCGGACCTGTGCCGGCTGCTCGGTGACCTGCTGCGCCGTACGGGAAGGACCGAGGCGGCACTCGACGCGTACCGCACGGGGCTGGGCCACCGGGCGGCGCCGGGCACCACCACGCTGGGCCCGGCGCCCGCGGCGGGGCACGCGCCCCGGCGGTCTCAGCAGACGGGTACGCCTGGTACCTGATTGTCGGGCGAGCGGAGGTAGATGTTCGTCATGTAGCCGCCGTACTGGGGCAGCCGGGCCCACCAGTCGTTGACGTACGGCGGGACGCTGAGCCGTTCGCCGCGCTTCTGGCAGTCGACCAGGACCTCGGCTCCCGCGGGCAGCGTCGTGACGGCGCGCGAGCCGGTGGACGGCTGGAGGCGCACCCGTACGCCGCTGCCCCACGTGCCGATCCAGGTGCCGGCGGGCCGGGTGGCGCCGGGGACGTTCAGCGAGCGGGTCAGCCGCCCGATGTCGGTGTACGCCTTGCCGTACGGGGTGCCCTGCGGGTGCAGGGTCAGCACGGCGACGACGGCGCGGTCGCCGGCGCCGACGACGCCCGTGGTGTGCAGGGCCGGGCGGCCGAGGTCCACGCCGGCCGCGGCGGTGCGGGTGGCGGCGGTGCGGGTGGCGGCGGTGGCCGTGCAGCCGCCGGAGCCGAATCCGGACCAGCCCTGCTTCACGGCCCAGGGGCGGTTGAAGGCGCCCGCGATGCCGAAGTGCTGGTCGTAGCCGTCGGCGGCGCAGCGGGTCGACTGGCGCAGAGCGCCCAGCACGTAGTCGCGTACGGGCGCGGGCGCGGACTCCAGCAGATGGCGGTAGATCGTGACCGTGTCGCGCGCCGACAGGGCCGTGTAGCCCCAGAAGCCGGGGTGGGACGCCGGGGGCCGTGCCGTGTCCTTGAGGCCGAGGCGCGGGACCATGCGGTCGATGATGGCGCCGCCGCCGTTGGCGGACCAGAAGTGGCTCGCCGCGGCGTCGTCGCTGCCGCGCAGCATCGCGTCGACGCGGGAGCGGTCGGCGGACGGGAGCGCGTCGGGGCCGCGGTTCCAGAGCAGGTCCAGCGTGATGAGGAGCTTCACGACGGACGCCGACCTGAACGGAACCGCGGCGTTGTGCTGTTCGGTGAACGTGCCGGTCCGGCGGTCGAAGACGGCGACGCCCGCCGTCACCCCGGCGGGCACGTCGACGTCGGCGCTGGTGTCGGCGTCGGCGTTGGCGTTGGCGTTCGAGTACGGCAGCAGCATCGCGAGGGCCAGGATGAGGGCGCCCACCAGGGCGCGGGCAGGGGCGTGGTACGACGTCATGGTGCGTGACCTCCAGGGTCGTGGTGCGGGTCGTCGCCGTCGTGCGGCCGGCCGGGTCACGGCCCGTAGCACTGGGGGACGCCGGGCAGCCAGTTGTCGGGGTGCGCGATGTAGTAGCTCGCCATCCACCCGTGGAAGCCGCGCGTCAGGTTGTCCACGTACACCCAGTACGGGTTGGAGCCGACTGTCTGCCCGCGTGTCTGGCAGGTGACCTGGAGCCGGTCGCCGGGCTGCGAACGCCCCGTCACCTTCGGGCAGTTGCCCGGCGAGGGGTGCTCGGGGCAGCGGTGGCTCTGCGAACCGTCCACGTCCACACGCGCGTTGACGTCCGTCGCCCACGTCGTGAACACCGGCTTCGGCGCGGGCGCGGCGGCCGCCGGCACCGCGAGGGCGCCGCCCAGCAGCGCGGCGGCGCCGCACAGGGCGGAGGCGAGCCTCACCGTACGCCGAGTCGTCCTGCCGCTGCTCGTCATGTCGTCTCCTTCGGGGGTTCTCGGCGGGGTGCGCGTCCACCCGTCGGACGGTGCAGCGGCACGTCACGTATGAGGGCCGGAACGTCATACGGAACGGCCTCGGACGCCGTCCCACAGGCAAGCCACCCCTTGGCCCCTCCGGGGCCCCGCACCCGACGGAGAATCCCATGTCCCAGTCATGCCGGCGCCGCGCCGTCCGGCTCGGCACCGCAGGCCTCGCGGCCGGAGCCGCCCTCGCCCTGTGCGGCTCGGCGGGCACGGCGCACGCCGGCGCCGCCGGTTTCTACGTCTCGCTCCAGACGCACAGCAACGTCAGGGAGGCCGCGACGACGAACAGCAAGCTGATCCTCAACACCGGCTCCGTGAAGGACCGTTACTACATGGACGGGCTCTGCTACGTGCACGGCCAGTACGTCAAGGCCGGTTCGTACGGCACGGACGTCTGGTACAAGGGCCACGTCGTCGATGGTGTCGACGTCATGCAGCCCACGCGCCACAACGTGTGGGTGTGGGGCGGCAACGTCAACATCGGCAAGGACCCGTCGGACTCGGTGGACCGCTGCTGAATCCGCCCCCGTACGTACGGGCGGAAGGGCGCCCCCGCCGTCCGGCGGGGGCGCCCTTCGGTGTCGTGCGGCTGCCCGGCGATGCGGGTGCCTCAGCAGGCGGGGACCCCCGGCAGCCAGGCGTCCTTGTGGTCGATGTAGATGTTGGAGATGTAGCCGCCGAAGGCCGGGATGTGCGCCCAGGCGTCATTGCTGTAGCCCTCGGCGTTCACACGGTCGCCGCGCTTCTGGCAGTCCACGTACACCGCCGTGGGGCCGCTCAGGGTGCGGACGACGGCCGCGTTGAGGCGGGCGTCGGCGCGGACGCGGACGGAGGTGCCCCAGGTGGTGAAGTTCGCGCCGGGTGTGCCGCCGCCGCCCGGGGTGCAGGGCAGGCCGACGCCGCGCGCCCTCAGGTACGGGACGGGGTCCATGCCGCGGGTGCTGGAGGTGGAGCTGTGCGCCTCGAAGTGGAGGTGGGGGCCCGTGGACTGGCCCTCGGAGCCCATGCGGGCGATCAGCGTGCCGGCGTTCACACGGTCGTTGACGCGCACGAGCCGCTCGTACATGTGGCCGTACTCGGTGACGGTGCCGTCGTCGTGGCGGATGCGGATCCACTGGCCGTAGCCGCTGGCCGTGCCGGAGACGATGACCGTGCCGGGGCCCGCCGAGTAGATCGGCGTGCCGCGCGTGTTGGCGATGTCGACGCCGTCGTGCCCGGAGTGGTAGCCCTGGCTCACCCGGCCGGCCGCCGGGCAGGAACCGGAGTAGCCGGTGGCACCGGCGGGTGCGGCCGGGGCGGTCTCGGCGGCGACGGCGGTGACCGGGATCAGCGCGGCCACGGCGGCCGCGGCGGCGAGGACGCCGACGGACCTGGTGCGACGGGCGCCCCCGGTGCGCTTGGTGGACTGGGTGGACTTCGCGGGCATCGTGGGCTTGGTGCGCGTGGTCTCGTGCATCGAGAGGTCTCCTCGGTCGTCCTTGTTACGGGTGTGCGCGCCGGTCAGCAGGTCGGAACACCCGGCAGCCAGGCGTCCTTGTGGTCGATGTAGATGTTGGAGATCCACGCCCGGTACTTGGGCAGGTAGGACCAGGCGTCGTTGCTGTAGCCCTCGGCGTGGACGAGCTGGCCGCGCTTCTGGCACTGGACGTCCACGGCCGTGGGGCCGGGGAGCCGGGTGACGGGCGGGTTCTTGGTGCTCGGGTCGGGGCGTAGGCTCACGTCGGTGCCCCAGGTCGTGAAGCGCTTGGTGTTCGCGGGCGGCTTGTCGCCGCCGGTGATGCGGACGGCGCCCGCGTACTCGGCGTTCAGCCGTACGTCGCTGACCATGACGACCGTGCCGGACTCGCGGGCCTCGACCATCTTGCCGTCGCCCAGGTAGATGGCGATGTGGTGGACGGAGCCGAGGTTCCTGGGGTCCTTGGCCCAGAGGAGCAGGTCGCCGGGCTGGAGGGGGCCGAGGCCCTGGCCGCGGGTGAAGCGGGCGGTGGCACCGCTCCATTGGGCCTGGTTCCAGGAGCCTTCGGGCAGCAGGATGCCCGCGCCCTGCCAGGCGGCGTACTGCACGAGGTGCGAGCAGTCGAAGCCCTTGACCTTGCTGTCGTTGGCGCCGGGCCCGCCGCCCGGGTAGTCCTTCCCGTACGTGGGGCCGTGGATGGATCCGCCGGCCCAGGAGTACGGGACGCCGAGCTGGGAGCAGGCGGCGTTGACGACGGCGGCGGCGTCGGCGGGCGCGGCGGCCAGTGGACGGCAGTCGGCCGCGGGCTTGGCGGGTGCCGCGGCGTGTGCCGGGGCGGCGGTGGCGGTGGCCCCGCCCGTGGTGGCGATGACCGCCGCGAGCAGCAGTCCGCCGGCTGCCGGGGCGAGCGTTCGTTTCGTGCGGCGCATGGGTGGTGTTCCCCCTCGTTCTGGTTCACGTACGTGGGGCAGTGGGTCAGGCTGCCTTCGCGGAGGGGACGGTGCCGGCCGGCGTCTCGTATGACTCGGATGATTCCGATGACGTGGACGACGTGGACGCCTGGGACGAGCCGAGCGCGGCCCGGATCTTCGCGAGGCCGCGCATCCGGTTGCGCTGGACGGTCCCGCGGTGTGCGCCGAGGCGCTCGGCGGCGAGGTCGTGCGTGAGCCCCTCGATGTCGACGAGGATCACGGCCGCCGCCTCCTTCGGGGACAGGCCGCTGAGCAGAGCGAGGACGGTCGCCTCCGCCTCGCGCGAGGCGAGCCCGCCGTCCCAGCCGGTCTCGGGCAGCCGGTCGGTGCAGCGCTCGCGGCGCCTGGCCGGCTGCGCCCAGGAGTCCCGCAGCAGGTTGAGCGCGGCGGCGCAGGTGTAGGCGTACGGGTGGTTCCGGCGGGCCAGGGTGCGGTCGCGGGCGCGGCGCGACAGGCGCAGATACGTCTCCTGGAGCAGGTCGTCGGCGTCGTACGGGTCGCCGGTCATGGCCAGCAGGCGGCGCCGCAGCCGCGGCATGACGGCGGTGAACTCGGCGTCGAACTCGGCGGGCGTCATGCGGTCGGTGGACGTGCGGTCGGTAGTGGTGGTGGTGGTCCGGTCGGTGGTGGTGCGGGTGGTGTGCACGTGCTCCCCCGGTGGTCATGGTGGTGCGGTGTCGCGGGTGTGCTGGGCGGGGCGCCGGCGCGGCTCTCGTGGTGGTCGGTCACGGGAGGCGCGCGGGCGCGACAGGCGTCGCTACAGGTGGGTCGGGCGCTCGGCGGGCCCGTAGAGGGCGGCAGGGCGGCCGCTGATGAGGGCCCAGTAGCGGTCGCCGTAGGACCAGTGCCACCACTCCGTCGGGTAGTTGACGAACCCGGCGGCGGTCAGCGCCCGGCCCATCAGCTCCCGGTTGGCGCGGGCCTCCGGCGTGATGCCGGCGGCGGCGGTGCGGCAGCCGCCGGCGCTCTCCTCGGGTGTGGCGTTCACCTCGGTGCCGAGCGGCAGTTCGGTTCCGTCGTCGGTGCACAGGGTCAGGTCGACGGCGCCGCCGCTGACGTGCGGGGCGACTTCGGGCGGTGAGATGTAGGCGCTGGTCAGTTCGCGGATGCGGGCCGGCGGGGCGCCTGGGTGGTCCGCGCGCATGACGGCGGCGTACTCCTCGTAGTAGCGCCGCTGCAGGCCGGGCGGACGGAAGCCCTCCACGATCAGGAGGCGGACACCGGCGGGCAGCTCCCGCTGGGCGGCGAGCAGCCGGCGGGCGACGTCGGCGCGTACATGGGCGTACGAGCCGTCGTCGTCGGCCTTCCGCGGGTCGACGCGGAGGCCGTCGGTCCGGCGCAGGTCGACGAGGGGTTCGTCGGTGCCGTCGACGCCGGTGGCGGCGACCCTGGGATCCGAGAGCAGGATAATCTCTGTCACGTCTTCAGGGTGTCCGGTGCCTCTGCAGAAGCCCTGCAGATCCGCTGCAGATCGTCTGCTGTCACGGAGTCGGCGCGCCGCCCGGGGGTTCCTCGGCCGCCTCCCGGCTGCCGAGGGTGCGGAACACGTCCTGGGCTTCGGCCCAGGCCGCGTGGGCGGCGGCCGGGTCGCCGCGTCCGGCGGCGGCGGTACCCAGGTCCCGTAGCGTACGGGCACGCCACAGGGGCAGTTCCATACCCTCCCACAGGGCGAGGGCCTGCCGCAGCTCGTCCGTGGCGCCGTCCCAGTCGCCCGCGGCCAGCCGGGTCTCGCCGAGCGACCGCAGGACGAGCGCCTCGCCGAAGAGGTCGCGGCGCTCGCGGGTGACGTCGAGGCAGCGTTCGAGGCGTTCGCGTGCCTCGGCGACACAGCCCTGGCGGAGCCGGACCTTGGCCAGGGACTGGCTGGCGTACATCTCGCCGAAGGTGTCGCCGGTCTCGTCGAAGACGCGCAGGGCTTCGCGCAGCAGGCGTTCGGCTTCGGTGAGTTCGCCCTTGGCCCGGTGGTGGAGGGCGAGGGAGCGGAGGGTGAGCGCCTCGCCCTGCCGGTCGGCGACGGCGCGGTACAGCTCCAGGGCGCGGGTGAGCGCCCGGTGGGACTCGGGGTAGGCGCCGCGGTCGCGGTGCACGGCGCCGATGCCGTAGTGGAGGTCGGCGAGGGCCGCGGTGTCGGCGGGCTCGCGGTAGCCGGTGACGGCGGCGTGCAGGAGGTTCAGGGCCTCCGCGAAGCGGCCCTGTTCGCGGCGCACGGTGCCCATGCCGGCGAGGGCGTCGGCGCGGTCGCGTACCGCACCGGTCTGCTCGAACAGGCGCAGGGCGTCCTGGAAGTACGCGTACGCGTCGTCGAACCTGTCCTGTTCGAGCCGCAGCCGCCCGAGCCCGTGCAGCAGCCGCGCCTCCCCCTCGGTGTCCCCGCTGCGCCGCACGGCCGCGAGCGCGACGGTGTGGGTGCGGGACCAAGCGTCGAACTGGTTGTAGAGCGCGGCGGAACTCGCTATCACCACAGCGGCGAGCTCCCGCGCGAGGCGCGGCATGCCGTTGTCGGCGCAGTGCGTCACGGCGGCGACGAGACACGGCTGCTCGGCGGCGAACCAGGCGGCGGGCCGTGCGAGGAGTGCCTCAGCGAGGCGAGGATCGGGCAGGGCCGAGCCGCCGGCCGCCGGGGCGACACCGGGGGCGGTGCCCGGGGCGGGGGCGGTG
>NZ_JABWDV010000383.1 GCF_013362995.1 Streptomyces sp. TRM64462
CCGTGTCGGCGGTCCCGCCGGCCGTGGCCGCGTCGGTACGGCGCCCGGGGGCCGCGTCCCGTACCGGGGTGGCCTTCGCGCCGAGTGCGGTGAACAGCTCCTCGTACCGCTCGGCGACCGGGCCCGGGTCGAAGCGGCGGGCGTTGGCCCGGGCCGCTGCGCCCATGCGGCGGCGGCGCTCGGGGTCGTCGATCAGGCCGATCAGCGCCCCGGCGACGGCGTCGACGTCACCGACCGGCACCAGCAGACCGTCCTCGCCGTCCTTGATGATCTCGCGCGGCCCGTAGTCGCAGTCGGTCGAGACGACCGGCAGCCCGCAGCGCATCGCCTCGACGAGGGTCATCCCGAACGACTCGTGGCGGGACGTGGACACCGCGACGGCGCCCTTGACCCACTCCGGCTCGATCGGCGAGCGCGGCCCCATGAGGTGGACGTTGTTGTAGAGGCCCAGCTCGTCGATCCTGCGGCGGAGCCGGTCCTTCTGGTTGCCCCAGCCGCAGATCCGCAGAGTCCACTCGGGCCGGGCGGCGGCGACCTTGGCGAACGCCTCGACAAGCACGTCGTACTGCTTCTCGGAGGACAGCCGCCCGGCGGCGACGACCGTCGTGCCCGAGGTGTCGGAGGGCGCGACCATGGGCTCGGGCACGCTGTTCGGTATGGACAGCACGCGCGTGCCGGGCAGCGGCATGTGCTCCCGCCACGAGGCGGCGTCGCCCTCGGACACGGTCACGAACGCGTCCAACTCCGCGAGGAACCCGGCGAGTTCGGCGCGCAGGGCGGGCTTGTGGTGGTTGTGCGTCATGTGTTCCTGGCCGATCCGCACGGCGCCCTCGGGGGCGTACCGGGCGACGTAGGCGACCAGGCCGGGGCGGGTGCCGATGACCACGTCCGCGTCGGACGCGGCGTAGTGCTCGCGGACGCGCTGGTCGGTGAGGGCGCTGTACTCCTTGTAGCGCGCCTCGTTCCGGGGGAAGTCCTCGGCGGGGGTGAGGTGGAGCGGGTGCTTCTTCTCGTTCGTCCGCGATCCGGGGCGGGTGTCGATCAGCGGGACGACGGTGATCCGCGGGTCGATCGCGAAGAGCGGCTCGTCGCGGTGGCGGAACACGGACACGATCTCGACCTCGTGGCGCCCGGCCAGCTCCTCCGCGAGGTTCAGCGTGGTGCGGATGGTGCCGCCGATCCCGTAGACCGTGTGGATGAGGAAGGAGATCTTCATCTGTTGTGCCCCGTATCTGTGAACATGCGGGGCGCTGCGCACCGCCCCTCAGACTAGACGGCGGGGGCAGCCGATCGGTTGTGCGAGCCAGGCACTATTTTCCCCACTTCTCGCAGGTCACGCGCGCCGAGCGGGCCGGCGGGGCGCAAGGCCGGGTACGCCACAGGACATGCCTGAGGGGGTGGGGCCGCCGTGTGCGGCGTCGCGCGCGGCGGCCCCACCCCCTCGGGGGAAGCACCCGTCAGAACGGGTCGAACTCGTCGAACTCGCGCTCCGACTCGTCGTGCTCGGCCTGCCGGTCCTTGCGCCGCTGCGCCGCCGGGCGCGGCGCCTCGAAGCGGTGGTCCTCGCCGCGGCGGCCGAGCATCTCGGCGCCCGCCATCATGGTGGGCTCCCAGTCGAAGACGACCGCGTTGTCCTCGGGGCCGATGGCGACGCCGTCGCCCGCGCGGGCTCCGGCCTTCATCAGCTCCTCCTCGACGCCGAGGCGGTTGAGGCGGTCGGCCAGGTAGCCGACGGCCTCGTCGTTGTTGAAGTCGGTCTGGCGGACCCAGCGTTCGGGCTTCTCGCCCCGTACGCGGAACAGGCTGTCCTCCTCGCGCGTGACGGTGAAGCCGGCGTCGTCGACCGCCTTGGGGCGGATGACGATACGGGTGGCCTCCTCCTTCGGCTTGGCGGCGCGCGCCTTGCCGACGATGTCGGCGAGGGCGAAGGACAGCTCCTTGAGGCCCTGGTGCGCGACGGCCGACACCTCGAAGACGCGGTAGCCGCGGGCCTCCAGGTCGGGGCGGACCATGTCGGCGAGGTCCTTGCCGTCCGGGATGTCGATCTTGTTGAGGACGACGATCCGGGGCCGGTTGTCGAGGCCGCCGTACTGCCGGAGCTCCTCCTCGATGATGTCGAGGTCGGAGACCGGGTCGCGGTCGGACTCCAGCGTCGCCGTGTCGAGGACATGGACGAGGACGCTGCACCGCTCGACGTGGCGCAGGAACTCCAGGCCGAGGCCCTTGCCCTGGCTGGCGCCGGGGATGAGGCCGGGGACGTCCGCGATGGTGTAGACGGTGGAGCCGGCGGTGACGACGCCGAGGTTCGGGACGAGGGTCGTGAACGGATAGTCCGCGATCTTCGGCTTGGCGGCGGACAGCACGGAGATCAGCGAGGACTTGCCCGCGCTGGGGTAGCCCACGAGCGCCACGTCGGCGACGGTCTTGAGCTCCAGCACGATGTCGTACACGTCGCCGGGCTCGCCGAGCAGCGCGAAGCCGGGCGCCTTGCGGCGGGCCGAGGCCAGCGCGGCGTTGCCGAGGCCGCCGCGGCCGCCTTCGGCGGCGACGTACCGGGTGCCGTGGCCGATCAGGTCGGCGAGCACCTCGCCGTTCCGGTCGAGCACGACGGTGCCGTCCGGCACGGGGAGGACCAGGTCCTGGCCGTCCTTGCCGGAGCGGTTGCCGCCCTCGCCGGGCTTGCCGTTGGTGGCCTTGCGGTGCGGCGAGTGGTGGTAGTCGAGGAGCGTGGTCACCGACTGGTCGACGACGAGGATCACATCGCCGCCGCGGCCTCCGTTGCCGCCGTCGGGGCCGCCGAGCGGCTTGAACTTCTCCCGGTGGACGGAGGCACAGCCGTGACCTCCGTTACCCGCGGCGACATGCAGTTCGACGCGGTCCACGAAGGTGGTCATGTTTCGGTGCCTCCAGTTACCAGGTGCATACGTACGGAAATGTCTTACGTGTAACACGCGAAAGGCGGACCTGCTTCCCGCACGGCGTGAGCCGTGCGAGAAGTCGAGGTCCGCCTCGCGAAGTACCGGTCAGTCGACTCAGGCGACCGGAACGATGTTCACGACCTTGCGACCGCGGTGGGTGCCGAACTGCACCGCACCGGCGTTGAGCGCGAACAGCGTGTCGTCGCCGCCACGGCCGACGCCCGTGCCCGGGTGGAAGTGGGTGCCACGCTGGCGGACCAGGATCTCACCGGCGTTGACGACCTGACCGCCGAAGCGCTTCACGCCGAGCCGCTGAGCGTTGGAGTCGCG
Source organism: Streptomyces sp. TRM64462 (assembly GCF_013362995.1). Taxonomy (GTDB): domain Bacteria; phylum Actinomycetota; class Actinomycetes; order Streptomycetales; family Streptomycetaceae; genus Streptomyces. The sequence goes on from NZ_JABWDV010000383.1 coordinate 3,249, forward strand.
ACCGTTCCGGGTGGACGATGCGCCCTTCTTGTGTGCCATGTCTCCTCAGTCCCTTACTTCGCAGCCGTCGGGATCGCCGTGACCTTGATCGCCGTGTACTGCTGGCGGTGGCCCTGACGACGGCGGTAGCCGGTCTTGTTCTTGTAGCGCAGGATGTCGATCTTGGCGCCCTTGTGGTGGTCCACGACCTCGGCCTGGACCTTGATGCCCGCCAGGACCCACGGGTCGCTGGTCACGGAGTCGCCGTCGACAACGAGCAGGGTCGAGAGCTCGACCGTGTCGCCAACATTGGCAGTGGAAATCTTGTCAACCTCAACGATGTCGCCGACAGCAACCTTGTGCTGGCGACCACCGCTGCGCACGATGGCGTACACGCGGATCTCTCTCTCGCTCGGAACGGGAACCCCTGATGCCAGCCGCCCGCACGGGCCGGGGCCCGCGACTGAACCGGATGGTCGGAACGGCCTCTCCCGGCCCGGAGCCGGGAGGGAGGTGCTCAGGAGCTGGCGCGCATGGAAACACGCCGACGGTCAAGGTTACGGGGCGGGGCTTGGGGGGTCAAACCGACGCTCGTCGTGCCACGGCCCCACGCCCAGTGCAGCCCTCCGCCCGAGCCACCAGGCACCACCCACCCCGCCCTCCCGCCCCGAACGCCGTCACGAGACCGTCGTGGTGAAATCACCCACATGCCTGACCTGTGTTTTCACAGGTCAGCGGGGGTCTACTGGTCCGCCGAGGCCCGCTGGTGGCTGCCATTGGCGGGTCCGGTTGCCGTCGACGTCGCCGTCAGACGGCGCCTACTGCCGCGAGAGTCCAGCCGGGTCGATCTCAACGGGGAACGGGGTGTCCAGTCGGGTGGTCGCGCCCGCGAGGGCAGTCGTCCGCTCGACGTACCGGCCACCTTCAAGTTCGTAGACAACGAGCATCGGGGCGGGGTCGAGCTCGAGCCGCCAGAAGTGCGGGATGGCGGCCTCGGCGTAGAGCATCGGCTTGAACTTCCGGTCCACCGTGCGGTTGCCCGGAGAGACCAGCTCAACCACGAGCTGCACACCCTCTGCGTCGACACTGACGCCGTCCTCGGCGGTTGCGCCGGCGTCGGTCACCACCAGGTCGGGCACCACCAGGCCCGACGGCAGGATGACATTGATGGCCTCCAAAACCTCGACCGGCGCCTGGGCAGCCTGGGCCGCGGCGTGCAGAATCATGGCGAGCCGGAGCGAGGCCCGCTGGTGGCGGATGCCAGGCGCGGGGGACATTACGAGGGACTCCCCCAGCAGTTCATAGCGGGTGGTGCGATCTTCGGGCAGGGCCAGGACATCGGCAACGGTCCAGGGTCCGGTGTGGTCGATCGCAACCCTCATTCCCTTCACCTCCTCGTCCGACCGGCAGTCTCGGTGTGACCTCGACGAGCGGTACGTGGCCAGCATACGGACGCTCTCACCTGCTGACACCAGGTTTCGGTGCCATGAGCCCGCCGCCCGCGGCGGTGACGTTCTTCATGCGGTCCGCAGACTCCAGCGTGCTCCAACCGCCCCTGCGCCGTCTACGACGCCGAGGAAGAAAGAGACGCGTCGCCACTACGCCGTCTCACGGCGTGCGAGCCGAAGAACGGTCGGGCTTGCGATGACATCCCCGGGCGGCTGGTGCCGGGGCGCCAGCTCGCACCACAGCAGCTTGCCGCCCGACCCGAACAGGTCGTCTCCGAGCGGGTGGCCGCCCCAGTTGTCGGCGTAGCCGCAGACGAGAAGCAGCCCGCGCCCGACGGGCTCGGGACCGAAGTCGGGGCCGGGGCAGGGCACGGCTCGGAGCCTTGCCGTCGCCGGTCGGTCGAAGGGGGCCGGGATGAACGGGTTCGTGTCCCACACGCTGATCCGCAGCCAGTCGTCCTCCATGCGACGCAATCGCAGCGTCGCCGGGCCGTCCGAGTAGCGGTACGCGTTGGTGACCAGCTCGCACGCGAGCAGTTCGGCAACGTCGATCCGGTCGTCCATGCCGTGCCCGGCGAGTACGGCGCGCAGCGTGACGCGCGCGACGCGTGGCGCGCGGGGGTCGTGGGGGAGCTGGAGGAGGTACTACCAAGTGGCGTCCGGCGATACGGTGTCCTAGGAAGAGCGTGAAACGTCTCCGTGATCCGGTGATTGTCGCCATGTAGACCCGAGCCGTGCCTGCGGCGTGGGGTCTGGCAACGGCATCGGCCATTCCGGGCCGAGGTGTGACGCCTGTGTCGAGCATGACTTCGTGCCGCCAGGACCAGGTGTCCCAGAGCTGTCGCGCAGTAGCCGTTTGGTTCAGAAAGACCTCGAAGTCCGCGCCTGCCTCCAGCTCGGCCAGGGCTGCGCGTGCAGAGATGCTGCCGTCCTGTGACAGTGCGGATTGCAGGGCGTCTCGGTTCATGAGATCAGTTTGCCGGGTCGGTCTATCGATATGGGGTAAGTGCCGGTCAGGTCAAGGACAGCACCTGGCGGTGGATGATCAGGCAGCAGGCGAGCTTGAGGAAGGGTTCGTGGACATCGGCTCGGCGTTCCCAGCGGACGCGGAGTCGTTGAAGCCGTGAAGCCAGACGAAGGTGCGCTCGACAACCCACCGGTAGATGCCCAGGCCGCTGCCATGAGGCGTGCTACAGCGGGCTATGACGGGAACGATCCTCCGCGCTCCGGCGTGGCACCTGCCAGCACATAGTACGTGTGCTACGCGGCACCCCTCTACCTGCTTCTTCGCTGGTCAGAGCGGGTTTTGCCTTCCGCTGGCGTCCGTGGTTGTGCGGGGAGATCCGTGGTTGTTTCCGTCGCTACTGCCGTTGAGGTTGAAAGGGTGGGGTGACAGTCGGCGTTGGCGGTGCTACATCCTCGTCATGAGGTACGCGGATGGCGGCGGGCTGACCGCCGCGGGGCGGGCGAAGCGTGAAATGGTGCGCTTCGAGGCCGCGGAGATGTTCGGGCAGGGGGTACGGCCGCCTGAGGTGGCACGCAGGTTACGGGTGTCGCGGAAGTCGGCTTACGGCTGGCACGCCGCCTGGCGTGAGGGCGGCAGCGCGGCCCTGGCTTCCAAGGGACCTGGTGGCTTTCCGTGCCGGCTGGACGATGGTCAGGTCGAGCGGTTGCAGACTGAGCTGGGAGCGGCCCGGCCGCGCACGGCTGGACGGAGGACCAGCGCTGGACTCTGGCGAGGGTCGCGGCGCTGATTCACCGCCTGTTCGGCTACCGGTACACCCCGCGCGGGGTGTCGTATCTGCCGCACCGGCTGGCTGGTCACCGCAGGTCCCCGCGCATCGGGCCGTCGAGCGGGACGAGCAGGCCGTAGAGCAGTGGCGGTCGGAGCAGTGGTCACGGGTAAGAGGACGGCCCAGCTCCTGGGCGCGTGGATAGTCTTCG
>NZ_JABWDV010000384.1 GCF_013362995.1 Streptomyces sp. TRM64462
GCGCCCAGCTCCTTCAGTTCGGCGGCGAGGGCGTCCGCGCCTTCGGCGGCGGGGCCGCGTCGGCTGGTGAGGACGAGGGAGGTCACGCCGTGGGCGGTGACGAGGTGGCGGGCGAACAGGGCGCCGAGGGAGCCGGTGCCTCCGGTGATGAGGACGGTGCCGTCCGGACGGAAGACCTCCAGCTCTCCGGTGGCGGTCGTGCTGCCCCGGGTGAGGCGCGGCACGGTCAGGGCGCCGTCCGTGAGCGCGAACTGCGGCTCTCCGGTGGCGACGGCCGCCGCCAGGGCCTGCTCGGAGGCGTCGGTGCCGTCCAGTTCGGCCAGCACGACCCGGCCCGGGTACTCCAGCTGCGCCGTCCGCACCAGACCCCGCACCGCGGCGGCGGCCAGGCCGCCCGACCGCACGGTCACGACCAGCGGGCCGCGCGCCGGGTCCGAGTCCTCCACGAACTCCCGCACCGTGGCCAGGACCCGTCCCACCAGCCCCCGCACCTGCTCGGGCGTCGCGCCCTCCGGCACCGTACTGGCGTCCAGCTCACGCCAACTCACGGGCGCGCTCGACACGTTGAGCGCCGACGGCACCCAGTCCACCTGCCACAGCGCGTCCCGCAGCGGATCGCCGCCGCCCGTGAGCTGCTCGGCGGGCACCGCGCGGGTCACCATCGACGCCACCGTCGCCAGCGGCGCGCCCGCCGCGTCCATCAGGTCCAGCGACACACCCGACCCGGACGGCACGGCACGGACACGCAGCGCCGAGGCGCCCGTCGCGTACAGCGACACCCCGTTCCACGCGAACGGCAGCCGTACGCCCTCCGCCTCCCCGTCCGGGCCGCCGTCCGGGTCCGGGCAGAACGTGCTCGCCTGGAGCGCCGCGTCCAGCAGCGCCGGGTGCAGCCCGAACCGCTCGGCGGCCCCGCTCTCCGCCTCGTCGAGCGCGACCTCCGCGAACACCTCGTCGCCGCGCCTCCACACCTTCCGCAGCGCCTGGAACACCGGGCCGTAGCCGACGCCCGCCGCGTCACGCCCGGCGTAGAACTCCGCGTGGAAGTCCGCCAGGTCCACCGGCTCGGCCCCGGCGGGCGGCCACGCGCCCGCGTACCCGGAGCCCGCCGCGGGACCGGCGGCGCTCTCCGCGAGGAACCCGGACGCGTGCCGCGTCCACGCCTCGTCGTGCGCGGCGTCCTCCGGGCGCGAGTGCACCGTCAGCGGCCTGCGGCCCGTCGCGTCGGGCGCGCCCACGCCGATGCGCAACTGCACCGCACCCTGCGCCGGCAGCACCAGCGGCGCCTCCACGACCAGCTCGTCGACCGTCCCGCACCCGGTCTCGTCACCGGCCCGCACGGCCAGCTCGACCAGCGCGGCACCGGGCACCACGACGACACCGGACACGGTGTGGTCGGCCAGCCACGGGTGCGTGGCCAGGGACAGCCGGCTCGTGCACCACAGGGCCTCCGACTCGGGCAGGCCCAGCACCGCGCCCAGCAGCGGATGCGCCGCGCCCGCCAGACCGGCCGACGACACGTCGCCCGCGGTGCCGTTCCCCGTCAGCCAGTAGCGCTCGCGCTGGAACGCGTACGTCGGGAGGTCGACGCGGCGGGCGCCGGAGCCGTCGAAGTACGTCAGCCAGTCGACGTTGCGCCCGACCGCGTAGAGCTGCGCGACGGACTCCACGAGCACCTGCGGCTCGGGACGGCCGCGCCGCTGCGCCGGGACGACGGTGACGGCGTCGTCGCCGTCCAGGGTCTCCGTGGCCATGGCGGTGAGGACGGCGTCGGGGCCGACCTCCAGGAACGTGGTGGTGCCCAGCTCGGCGAGGGTGCGGACGCCGTCGGAGAACCGCACGGCCTCGCGGACGTGCCGCACCCAGTAGTCGGCGGTCGCCAGCTCGTCCCCGGCGACGGCACCCGTCACGTTCGACACGACCGGGATACGGGGCGAGTGGAACGTGAGTCCCTCCACGACCGCCCGGAACGCGTCGAGCATGGGGTCCATCAGCGGGGAGTGGAAGGCGTGCGAGACGGTGAGCCGCTTGGTGCGGTGCCCGGCGGCCTTCACCTTCTCCGCGACGGCGAGGACCGCCTCCTCCGCTCCGGAGACGACCACGGAGGAAGGCCCGTTGACCGCCGCGACCGACACGCGGTCGCCCAGGCCCTCAAGGAGCGGCAGCACGTCGGCCTCCGGCAGGCCCAGGGCGACCATCGCCCCGCCCGCCGGAAGCGCCTGCATCAGCCGGCCACGAGCCGCGACGAGCGCAGCCGCGTCCTCAAGCGAGAGAACGCCCGCCACATGAGCCGCCGCGATCTCGCCGATCGAGTGTCCCGCGACATGGTCGGGCCGCACCCCCCAGGATTCGATGAGTCGGTAGAGGCCCACTTCGAGCGCGAAGAGGGCCGGCTGGGTCCAGCGGGTCTCGTCCAGGCCGTCACCGAAGGCGACGACCTCCGCCAGCGGACGGTCCAGGTGCACGTCCAGGGCGGCGCACACCTCGTCGTAGGCCCGCGCGAACGCCGGGAACGCGTCGTACAGTTCGCAGCCCATCCCGGCGCGCTGGGCCCCCTGGCCGGTGAACAGCACGGCCAGCCTGCCGGGGGCCCGCTCGCCCTCGACCACGCCCGGCGCCCGCTCCTCGCGGGCCACGGCCGCGAGCGCGTCCAGCAGGTCCTGCCGCTCCGCGCCCACGACGACGGCACGGTGCTCGAAGGCCGTACGGGACGTCACCAGGCTGTGGCCGATGTCGACCGGCCGGCGGTCGCCGCCAGTGCCGTCCGTGTCGTCGGCGGTGGCGAGGGCGTGCAGCCGGGCCGCCTGGTCGCGCAGCGCCTCGGGCGTGCGCGCGGACAGCACCCACGGGACGACGGGCAGGGCGGTGCCCGGCTCCGCCGCCTTCGGGTCGGCCTCTGCGCCGCCCTGGTCCGTGTCCTCCGGGGCCTGTTCGACGACGACGTGCGCGTTCGTACCGGACACCCCGAACGACGAGACACCCGCACGGCGCGGACGCCCGGTCTCCGGCCACGGCCTGGCCTCCGTCAGCAGCTCGACGGCACCCTCGGACCAGTCGACGTGCGGCGTCGGCTCGTCGACGTGGAGGGTCTTGGGCAGCACGCCGTGGCGGATGGCCTCGACCATCTTGATGACGCCCGCGACACCGGCCGCCGACTGGGAGTGCCCGATGTTCGACTTCAACGAGCCCAGCCACAGCGGCCGGTCGGCCGGCCGGTCCTGGCCGTACGTGGCGAGCAGCGCCTGCGCCTCGATCGGGTCGCCCAGCTTCGTGCCCGTACCGTGTGCCTCCACGGCGTCCACGTCGGAGGGCCGCAGGCCGGCGTTCGCCAGGGCCTGGCGGATGACGCGCTGCTGCGACGGGCCGTTCGGGGCGGTGAGTCCGTTGGACGCGCCGTCCTGGTTGACGGCGGTGCCGCGGATGACGGCGAGGACCGGGTGGCCGTTGCGGCGCGCGTCCGACAGCCGCTCCAGCAGGATCAGGCCCGCGCCCTCGGACCAGCCCGTACCGTCGGCCCCGGCCGCGAACGCCTTGCAGCGCCCGTCGGGCGACAGGCCGCGCTGCCGCGAGAACTCCACGAACGTGTCGGGCGTCGCCATCACCGCGACGCCGCCCGCGAGCGCCATCGAGCACTCGCCGCTGCGCAGCGCGTGCGCGGCCAGGTGGATCGCGACCAGCGACGACGAGCACGCCGTCTCGACGGTGACCGCCGGACCCTCAAGGCCCAGCGTGTACGAGACACGGCCGGACGTGGCGCTGCCCGAGTTGCCGATGCTCAGCATGCCCTCGACCTCACGCGGCACGTCGGTGAGACCGACCGCGTAGTCGTGGTACATCACACCGGCGTACACGCCGACGCTACTGCCACCCAGCGTCGTCGGATCGATGGCCGCACGCTCGAACGTCTCCCATGCCGTCTCCAGAAGAATGCGCTGCTGCGGGTTCATGGACAGGGCCTCGCGCGGCGATATCCCGAAGAAGCCGGCGTCGAACTCGTCGGCGCCGTGCAGGAATCCGCCCTCGCGGACGTACGACTTGCCCGAGGCCTCCGGGTCCGGGTCGTACAGCTCGTCGGTGTTCCAGCCGCGGTTGACCGGGAACTCGCTGATCGCGTCGGTGCCGGCGGCGACCAGCCGCCACAGCTCCTCCGGCGTGTTCACACCGCCGGGCAGCCGGCACGCCATGCCGACGATGGCGATGGGCTCCGACTTCACGGCCTCGATGTCGCGCAGCCTGCCCTGCGTCTGCTTCAACTCGGCGACCACGCGCTTGAGATAGTCGCGGAGTTTCTCGTCATTCGTCATGCGGAGTCATTTCCTTCGCAAGTAGGTGGGAGCCCGGGGGCCCCGCCGTGGCGGGGGAGTGTGGAGAGGGCGTGGGCCCCCGGGAGCGGTGGGACGGCGGGGCGGTGGGACCGCGGCCGTCCAGTCGGGTCAGGACAGGCCGAGCTCGCTGTCGATCAGGTCGAACAGCTCGTCGTCGGTGACGGTGTCGAGGTCGGGCCCGTCGCTCTCCCGACCCGCCGGAGCCTTGCCCCAGCGGGCGGCGAGCGCCTGGAGCCGCGCCGCCACCTCGGACTGCCCGCCCGCGTCCAGGACGGACCCGGCCAACGCCCGCTCCAGGCCGTCGAGACCGGCCAGGACGGTGGCCGCGTCGACCACCGCGCCGGCGGCCGCGGCCGCGGGCGCCGCCTCGGTGACGAGCTGCTCCTCCAGGCGGCGGGCCAGGGCCAGCGGGTTGGGGTAGTCGAAGACGAGCGTCGCGGACAGCCGCACCCCCGTCGTCTCGGTGAGACGGTTGCGCAGCTCCACCGCCGCCAGCGAGTCGAACCCGAGGTTCTTGAAGGCCTGGTCCGGCTGGACCGCGTCCGCCCCCGAGTGCCCGAGCGCGGTCGCCGCCTCCTTCCGTACGAGTTCCAGGACCGCCGCGGCGCGCTCGTCCGCGCCCAGCTTCGCCAGCCGGTCGGCGAAGGTCTCGGCCGACGGCGCCGCCGCCGCGCCGGCCTGCTTGCGGGCGGGCCGCACCAGACCCCGCAGCAGCGTCGGCACGGGCTGCTGCCTGGCGTACGCGGCGAGGTCGAGCCGCGCCGGTACGAGGGCGGGCTGCGGCGCCGCGAGCGCCGCGTCGAACAGGGCGAGACCCTGCCCGGCCGTCAGCGCGCGCATCCCGTCGCGCGAGACGCGCCGGCGGGTGCCCTCGGCCTCCGCGAGCGCCGACGCCATGCCGCCGGTCTGCTCCCACAGGCCCCAGGCGAGCGAGGTCGCCGGGAGGCCGAGGGTGCGGCGGTGGCGGGCCAGTTCGTCCAGGAACGCGTTGGCCGCGCTGTAGTTGGCCTGGCCGCGGTTGCCGAGGGTGCCGGACACCGACGAGAAGAGCACGAACGCGTCCAGGTCGATGCCGCGTTCGGTGGTCAGCTCGTGGAGGTGCCAGGCACCGTCGGCCTTGGGGGCGAGGACGGTGTCCAGGCGGTCCGGGGTGAGGGACGCCAGGGAGCCGTCGTCGAGGACACCGGCCGTGTGGATGACGGCGGTGATCCCGTGCAGGTCCAGGAGCCCGGCCAGGGCGTCCCGGTCCCGGGTGTCGCACGCGGCGACCGTGACCTCCCGTGCGCCCAGCTCCTTCAGTTCGGCGGCGAGGGCGTCCGCGCCTTCGGCGGCGGGGCCGCGTCGGCTGGTGAGGACGAGGGAGGTCACGCCGTGGGCGGTGACGAGGTGGCGGGCGAACAGGGCGCCGAGGGAGCCGGTGCCTCCGGTGATGAGGACGGTGCCGTCCGGACGGAAGACCTCCAGCTCTCCGGTGGCGGTCGTGCTGCCCCGGGTGAGGCGCGGCACGGTCAGGGCGCCGTCCGTGAGCGCGAACTGCGG
>NZ_JABWDV010000385.1 GCF_013362995.1 Streptomyces sp. TRM64462
GCGCCCAGCTCCTTCAGTTCGGCGGCGAGGGCGTCCGCGCCTTCGGCGGCGGGGCCGCGTCGGCTGGTGAGGACGAGGGAGGTCACGCCGTGGGCGGTGACGAGGTGGCGGGCGAACAGGGCGCCGAGGGAGCCGGTGCCTCCGGTGATGAGGACGGTGCCGTCCGGACGGAAGACCTCCAGCTCTCCGGTGGCGGTCGTGCTGCCCCGGGTGAGGCGCGGCACGGTCAGGGCGCCGTCCGTGAGCGCGAACTGCGGTTCCCCGGTGGCGACGGCCGCCGCCAGGGCCTGCTCGGAGGCGTCGGTGCCGTCCAGTTCGGCGAGCACGACCCGGCCCGGGTACTCCAGCTGCGCCGTCCGCACCAGACCCCGCACGGCGGCCGACGCCGGGTCGGCGCCGTCCACGGTGACGACGAGCGCCCCGCCGTCCCGCGCCGGGTCCTCCAGGAACTCCTGTACGGCACCCAGCGCCCGCCCGGCCAGCTCCCGCACCCGCTGCGGCACGGCGGCGTCCGCCGCGCCCGCGACCACGTCGTACCGGGACCAGTCGGCCCCAGAGGCCGAACCACCCGTGCCCGCGCCGGTCGCCGGGAGCGGCACCCACTCCACCTGGAACAGCGCGTCACGCACCGCCCCGTCACCGGCGGCATCCGCACCGCCCAGCTGTGCGGCGTCCACCTCGCGGTACACCAGCGAGCCCACCGACACGACCGGGGCACCGGCCGGGTCGGCCGCCGTGACGGAGAACCCGTCCGCGCCCGCCGGGGCGATCCGTACCCGCAGCGCCGTGGCGCCCGTCGCGTGCAGCGCCACACCGTTCCACGCGAACGGCAGCCGCGTCCGGTCGTCGCCCGCCCGCGCCGGGGCGAACGCCGCCGCGTGCAGCGCCGAGTCCAGGAGCCCCGGGTGCAGCCCGAAGCCCTCGGCCGCCGCCTGGCCCGCCTCGTCGAGCGCGACCTCCGCGAACACCTCGTCGCCGCGCGTCCACACCGTACGCAGCCCCCGGAACAGCGGCCCGAAGGCGAAACCGCCGTCGGCCAGCCGCTCGTAGAACCCGTCGGCGTCGGCCTGCTCCGCCCCGGCGGGCGGCCACACGGCCAGCTCGGAGACGGCCGCCGGCGCACCCGCGTCCGAGATGAGCGAACCGCTCGCGTGCCGCGTCCACGGCGCGTCGGTCGCGGTGCCGTCCGTCGCGGCCCCGTCCGGCCGCGAGTACACGCCGAACGTGCGCCGCCCGTCCGCGTCGTCGCCCGACACGGTGACCTGGACGTGGACACCGCCCGTGGCCGGCACCACCAGCGGCGCCTCCACGACCAGCTCCTCCAGGCCCGTGCAGCCCGCCTCGTCACCGGCCCGTACGGCCATCTCCACCAGTGCCGTACCGGGCACGAGCACGGTGCCGGCGACGGTGTGCTCGGCCAGCCACGGGTGCGTGGCCAGGGACAGCCTGCCGGTGGCGAGGACCCCGCCGGAGTCCGGGAGCACCGACACGGCGGCGATCAGCGGGTGCTCCGCGTCGACCAGGCCCACGGACGTGACGTTCCCGGACGGCGCCGCCGCCTCCAGCCAGAAACGCTCGCGCTGGAACGCGTACGTCGGCAACTTCACGTGGTGCGACGGCTGTCCGGCCGCGCCCGGGCCGTGCAGCGCGTGCCGGTCGGTGCGGACACCTCGGACGTGCAGGGTGCCGAGCGCCGCCGCCGCGACCCGTACCTCGTCCTGCTTGCGCCGCTGGACCGGGACGACGGCGGCGGACTCGCCGCTGCCGCCCTCGGCGTCGAGGGTCTCCCGGGCCATGGCGGTGAGGACGGCGTCGGGGCCGATCTCCAGGAACGTGGTGGCGCCGAGCCCGGCGAGGGTGCGGACGCCGTCGGAGAACCGCACGGCCTCGCGGACGTGCCGCACCCAGTAGTCGGGCGTCAGCAGGTCGTCGCCGGCGAGCGCGCCGCTGACGTTGGACACGACCGGGATGGCCGGGGCACGGAACTCCAGCCCTTCGACCACGGCCCGGAACGCGTCGAGCATGGGGTCCATCAGCGGGGAGTGGAAGGCGTGCGAGACGGTGAGCCGCTTGGTGCGGTGCCCGGCCGTCTTCACCTTCTCGGCGACGGCCAGGACGGCGTCCTCTTCTCCCGAGATGACCACGGACGCGGGCCCGTTGACGGCCGCGACCGACACGCGGTCGTCCAGGCCCTCCAGGAGCGGCAGCACGTCGGCTTCCGGCGCGCCGAGGGCGACCATCGCTCCGCCTGCCGGAAGTGCCTGCATCAGCCGGCCGCGCGCGGTGATCAGCGCGGCGGCGTCGTCGAGCGTGAGCACGCCCGCGACGTGGGCGGCCGCGATCTCGCCGACGGAGTGCCCGGCGACGTAGTCGGGCCGTACGCCCCACGACTCGACGAGCCGGTACATGGCGACTTCGAAGGCGAAGAGCGCCGGCTGCGTCCACCCGGTCTCGTCCAGGCCTTCGCCGGACGCGATCGTGTCGGCCAGCGAACCGCCGTCCAGGTGGGCGTCGAGCGCCGCGCACACCTCTTCGAAGGCGTCCGCGAACACGGGGAACGCCTCGTACAGTTCACGTCCCATCCCGGCCCGCTGGGCACCCTGCCCGGTGAACAGGAACGCC
>NZ_JABWDV010000386.1 GCF_013362995.1 Streptomyces sp. TRM64462
ACCGGCCCCGCTGCCCGTACCGGCCCCGCTGCCCGTACCGGCCCTGCCTCCCGTACCGGCCCTGCCTCCCGTACCGGCCCTGCCTCCCGTACCGGCCCCGCTGCCCGCACCGGCCCTGCCGTCCGCACTGGCCCTGCCGTCCGCACCGGACCTGCCGTCTGCACGGGCTCTGCCTCCCGCACGGTCCCCGCCGCCCGCACCGGCCCCGCCGCCCGCACCGCTCATGACGCCGCCGCCCGGGGTGTGCTGCGCAGCGTGTGCACCGCGTGCCGGCACAGCGCCTCGACCCGCTCCTCGGACAGCCCCATCAGCGCGGCCGCCTGCTCCACGTACAGCCCCTCGTGATGGAGGAGCACGACCGCGAGCCGCTCCGCGGGCGTCAGCCGCGACAGCGGACCGCCCCGCCCCCTGTGGTACCGCCACGCCGTGCGCGCGAACCGGACCGCCAGCTCGCGCCGCGTGTGCGCGTACGGGTCCTCGTCGCGCAGCCGGTCCCAGCGCGCGTACGTCGCCCCCAGCGCCGCCGCCAGCAGCCGCTGCGCGTGCGGATGGGCGCCGGGCGGCACGGCGGGCTCGCTCGTCAGCAGCGTCGCCACGTACAGCAGTCGGCCCGCTGTACCGGCGACGAACGCCCGGAAGTCTCCTGCGACCACGTCGACCACGTCCTCATCTGAGGACAGCCGCCGGGACCGGTCAAGAGGTGGCGCGAGGAAAAGGAGGAGGCGGCGTCAAGAGGAGCGCACGGCCTCCGGTTCGGCGGGCGGCAGCCCCGACTGGCGTGCGGACAGCGCCGAGTTGAACCGGGTCAGCAGCGTGCAGAACGCCTCGCGCTCCGACTCCGTCCAGCCGTCCGTCACCTGCGCCATCAGGTCGCGCCGCGAGCTGCGCACCTCCTCCAGGCGGGCCTGGCCGCGCGGCGAGAGCTGGAGCACGACCGCGCGGCCGTCCTCCGGGTGCGAGGTCCGTTTCACCAGGCCGGTGTCGACGAGCGGCGCGACCTGCCGGGTGACGGTCGACGAGTCGATGCCCATGCCGGCCGCGAGCGCCTTGACGCCCATCGGGCCTTCCTGGTCGAGGCGGTTGAGCAGCAGATAGGCGGCGCGGTCCATCGAGTTGCGGAGCTGGCCCGTCCCGCCGAGGCGGGTCTGCTCGGCCCTTCGGGCGAACACGGCCACCTGGTGCTGGAGGGCATCGAGGAGACCGGTGTCAAGATCCGTCATGTCCTGGGAAAGGGGCATGGCTGCAGGGCTCTCTCGTGCGGCGGTCGGGTTTTGGTGGGGGACAGAGTACGCGGAGTGCCGGGCCTCCGTACCTGCGCTGCGCAATCGAGATGCTGCGTTTATCGGGGGCACGACCCCGGACCCCGGCCGGACCGCAGCCGGACCGCAGCCGGACCGCAGCCGGACCGCAGCCGGACCCGGCCGGACTCCGCCCCGACTGCGAGACTGGCGGCATGAACTTCCGTACCTCCGGCCCTGCCCGCCTCGCCCAGCCCGCCGTCATGCTGGACGACGTCAAGGGCGCCCAGAAGATGCTGGCCGGCGTCGCCCGCACGACCGCCCTGGAGGGCAGCCGCCATCTGTCCGGGCTGGTCGGCGCCCCGGTGCGGCTCAAGTGCGAGAACCTCCAGCGCACCGGATCGTTCAAGCTGCGCGGCGCGTACGTACGGATCTCGGGCCTGCGCCCGGAGGAGCGGGCCGCCGGCGTGGTCGCCGCGTCGGCGGGTAACCACGCGCAGGGCGTCGCCCTGGCCTCGTCGCTGCTCGGCGTACGGTCCACGGTCTTCATGCCGGTCGGCGCCCCGCTGCCGAAGGTGGCCGCGACCCGCGAGTACGGCGCCGACGTGCGGCTCCAGGGGCAGGTCGTGGACGAGTCGCTGGCCGCCGCGCAGGACTACGCGCGCGACACGGGTGCCGTGTTCATCCACCCCTTCGACCACCCGGACGTCATCGCCGGACAGGGCACGGTCGGCCTGGAGATCCTGGAGCAGTGCCCCGAGGTGCGCACGATCGTCGTCGGCATGGGCGGCGGCGGACTGGCGGCCGGTATCGGTGTCGCCGTGAAGGCGCTGCGCCCGGACGTGAAGGTGATCGGGGTGCAGGCGCAGGCGGCGGCCGCGTACCCGAGGTCGCTGGCGGTGGGGCGCCCTGTGGCGGTGGACTGCGCGCCGACGATGGCCGACGGGATCATGGTCGGCCGCCCCGGGGACGTACCGTTCGGGATCGTCCGGGACGTCGTCGACGAAGTGCGTACGGTCTCCGAGGACGCCCTGTCGTCGGCGCTGCTGCTGTGCCTGGAGCGGGCGAAGCTGGTCGTCGAGCCGGCCGGGGCCAGCCCGGTGGCGGCGCTCCTGAGCGCGCCCGAGACGTTCGACGGCCCGGTGGTGGCCGTGCTGTCGGGCGGCAACATCGACCCGCTGGTCCTCCAGCGGGTCCTGCGGCACGGCATGTCGGCGGCCGGCCGCTACCTGAGCCTGCGGCTGCGGCTCCCGGACCGGCCGGGGGCGCTGGCGAACCTGCTGGGCGTGCTGACGGTGGTCGACGCGAACGTCCTGGACGTGGGCCACGTCCGTACGGACCCGAGGCTCGGCCTCACGGAGGTCGAGGTGGAACTGCACCTGGAGACGAAGGGCCCCGAGCACTGCGTCGAGGTCCAGGCGGCCCTGCACCAGGCGGGCTACACGGTCATGGGCTAGGTCGTGTCCGGCGGATCATGTCTGGGCCGCGGGCCCTGGCACGCACTCCCCGAAGCTCTCGGCTCCGCTCGAGCAGGGGGGACCCCCAGCCGCGTTGTCGTCAGTCGCGATGGCTCCTTCCCCAAGCTCTCGGCTTCGCTCGAGCAGGGGAGACCCCAACCACTCCCTCCTCCGCCTTGCAGCCGCACGCACCAGACCCCGCTCACCCACAGCCAAGGCGAAGGCGCCGCGATGCCGCCATGATCCGCCGGACACTCCCTAGAGGCACCCCGCCTCCGGCCCCCGCCCCCGCGCGGCCCCCGCGCGCTGATCCCGGGCGGAAGGCTCTTGTGTGACGCGATATATCGCGTTAGCCTGTGGGTCGCGTCATAAACTCACCGGGCCACCGGCCCCGCCGGTCTCTAGGCTCTGGTGAGCGAATCACCTCACAGTGACACAGGCCTCCAAAGAGCAACCCATAACGGGAGAATCAATGCCAGGCGCCATTCACGCCGAAGGTCTGGTGAAGACCTTCGGTGACGTACGAGCACTGGACGGAGTGGACCTCGACGTCCCGGAAGGCACTGTCCTGGGGCTTCTCGGCCCGAACGGCGCCGGGAAGACCACGACGGTGCGCGTGCTGACCACCCTCCTCCAGCCGGACAGCGGCCGGGCCGTCGTCGCGGGCATCGACGTGCTCAAGCACCCCAACGAGGTCCGCCGCGCCATCGGCCTGTCCGGCCAGTTCGCCGCCGTCGACGAGTACCTCACCGGCCGCGAGAACCTCCAGATGGTCGGCCGGCTCTACCAGATGTCCGGCAAGGCCGCGAAGGCCCGCGCCGTCGAGCTGCTGGAGCGCTTCAACCTCGCGGACGCCGCCGACCGCCCCACCAAGACCTACTCCGGCGGTATGCGCCGCCGCCTCGACCTGGCCGCCGCGCTCGTCGTGTCGCCGCCCGTGATGTTCATGGACGAGCCCACGACCGGGCTCGACCCCCGCAACCGCCAGGCGCTCTGGGACGTCATCCAGGAACTCGTCGCCGGCGGTACGACGCTCCTCCTCACCACGCAGTACCTGGAGGAGGCCGACAACCTCGCCCACGAGATCTGCGTCGTCGACCACGGCCGGGTCATCGCCCGCGGCACCGCCGACCAGCTCAAGGCGCGCACGGGCGGCGAGCGCGTCGAGGTCGTCGTGCACACGCCCGAGCAGATCACCACCGGGCGCGAGGTGCTCGCCGGCTTCGGCAAGGGCGGCGCCGTGACCGTCGACGAGCACACCCGCAAGCTGACCGTGCCCGTCACCGGCGGCGCGAAGCTGCTCGCCGAGGTCATCCGCGATCTCGACGCGCGCGGCGTCGAGATCGACGACATCGGGCTGCGCCGCCCGACACTCGACGACGTCTTCATCTCCCTCACCGGCCACGCCGCCGAGACCCCGGCCGACGAGGACGAGGCCGAGAGCAGGACCAGGAGCGCCGATGCCGGCGCCGACGACCGCAGGAAGGAGACCGTGAAGTGACCGCCGTCACCGACGCCCGGCAGCTCGCGGCGCCCCGCCCCCGCGGCGGGATCGTCCAGTCGGTCACCGACTCGCTGGTCGTGGCCCGCCGCAACCTGATCCGCATGATGCGGATCCCCGAAGTCGTCATCTTCGGGCTCGTCCAGCCGATCATGTTCGTGGTGCTGTTCAGCTACGTCTTCGGCGGATCCATGAACATCGGCGGCACGACCGACCCGTCCGTCTACCGCAACTTCCTCATGGCCGGCATCTTCGCCCAGACCGTCACCTTCGCCACGGCGGGCGCGGGCGCCGGCATCGCCGACGACATGCACAAGGGCCTCATCGACCGCTTCCGGTCGCTGCCCATGGCCCGGGGCGCGGTCCTCACCGGCCGTACGCTCGCGGACCTGGTGCAGACGGCGCTCACCGTGGTCGTCCTGACCGTCGTCGCGGTGCTCGTCGGCTGGCGCATCAACGAGGGCGTCCCGAAGGCCCTGGGCGCGTTCGCGCTGCTGCTCCTCCTCGGGTACGCGTTCTCGTGGATCGGCGCCCTGATCGGCCTGTCCGTGCGGACCCCGGAGGCGGCGACGTCCGGCGGGCTGATCTGGCTGTTCCCCGTCACGTTCATCTCGAACGCGTTCGTTGACTCCAGCCGGATGACGCCCTGGCTGCGGCACATCGCCGAGTGGAACCCGTTCAGCGCGACCGTGCAGGCCTGCCGCGAGCTGTTCGGCAACCCCGGCGTGTCCCCGTCGGACGCCTGGCCGATGCAGCACCCGGTGCTGGCGTCGATCATCTGGTCCGTGGTGATCGTCGCGATCTTCCGCACGCTGGCGGTCCGCAAGTACCGCTCGGCGGCGTCCTGACCGTACGCATACAGGAAGGGCCGGATCCGCGAGGAGGCGGATCCGGCCCTTCTGCTGTCCTGGCGGGCGTGCTCTCCGGGCTCAGCCCCGGGCTCAGCCCTGGTACGGCTTGGCGTCGAGGATCCGGACGGCCGCCTTCTTGCCGTTCGGCAGCTCGTACTCGGCGTCCTCGCCGACCTTCTTGCCGTTCACGCCCGAGCCGAGCGGCGACTGCGGGGAGTACGTCTCGATGTCGGAGCTCGCGTATTCCCGCGAGGCCAGGAGGAACGTCACCGTGTCGTCCTCGTCGCCGTCGAACGCGATCGTCACGACCATGCCGGGCGCCACCACGCCGCTGGCCGCGGGGGCCTCGCCCACCTTCGCGTGCTCCAGGAGCTGGGTGAGCTGGCGCACACGCAGCTCCTGCTTGCCCTGCTCCTCCTTGGCCGCGTGGTACCCGCCGTTCTCGCGCAGGTCGCCCTCCTCGCGCGCCGCCGCGATCTTCGCAGCGATCTCGGTTCGCGCGGGACCAGACAGGTACTCCAGCTCGGCCTTGAGCTGGTTGTACGCCTCCTGGGTCAGCCAGGTGACGTTCTCGCTGGTCTGGGTCACAGGTGCTCCTCGTCGGTGCTGGGAATACAAAGCATCGCCCTACCAGAAGGATGCGGCCTTCCTGGGAGGGCGAAACCACGAGCCTAACAATTACGGGCCCGAAGGGGGAGGACGAACGCCACGGAATTCACGACTCCGCAGCTCAGCCCCTCCACCCTCGTACGCCACGGGGGCCGCCCGCCGCCGGTTCGGCGCCCGGCCGGCGCCCTGCCGTCAGTCGGCGGTGCAGCCGAGCAGCTCCGCCGCCGTGGCGCGCTCGGTGGTGCGGACGCTGACCACCCTGTCGATCCGGCTCGACGCCTCGTCGAAGCGGAACTCCTTGCGGCCCACCTCCGCGCCGCTCTCCGCGAGCGCCCGCAGCGTGCAGTAGCCCCGCGCCTCGCTCTCCTTGCGTACCTCCAGGTGTACATCCACCCGGTCCGCGGCCGCCACATCGAACTTGATCATCTCGGCGCTGATCTTCTGGCCCGCCACGTAGTCGTAGCCGAACCAGCCGACCAGGGCGAGCAGACCCACGCCCAGAACCGACCCGACGAGCTTCAGCCTGCGGTCCGTACGCTCCTCCGCCGACCGGCCGTAGCGGCCGTCGGGGAGCTGCTCGCCCGCCACGCCCATGATCGTCCCTCTCGGTTCTCGCGATACGGCGCGTGGAATATCCACCGCGCCGATTCCGTCACTATAGAAGCCGAGCGACGTGACCAATCATTGAGGATCGAGCCTTGACTGAGCAGCTGCGACTGATGGCAGTTCACGCCCACCCCGACGACGAGTCGAGCAAGGGCGCAGCCACCATGGCGAAGTACGTGTCCGAGGGGGTGGACGTGCTCGTGGTGACGTGCACGGGAGGCGAGCGTGGCTCCATCCTCAACCCGAAGCTCCAGGGCGACACCTACATCGAGGAGAACATCCACGAGGTGCGCCGCAAGGAGATGGACGAGGCCCGCGAGATCCTGGGCGTCCGCCAGGAGTGGCTCGGCTTCGTCGACTCCGGTCTGCCGGAGGGCGACCCGCTGCCCCCGCTGCCGCAGGGCTGCTTCGCGCTGGAGGACGTCGACAAGGCGGCCGGCCGCCTGGTGCGGTCCATCCGCGCGTTCCGCCCGCAGGTGATCACCACCTACGACGAGAACGGCGGCTATCCGCATCCCGACCACATCATGACGCACAAGATCACGATGGTGGCCTTCGAAGGCGCGGCCGACGCCGAGAAGTACCCGGAGTCCGAGTACGGCCCGGCCTGGCAGCCCCTGAAGCTCTACTACAACCAGGGCTTCAACCGCCCCCGCACCGAGGCCCTGCACCAGGCCCTGCTGGACCGTGACCTGGAGTCGCCGTACGGGGAGTGGCTCAAGCGCTGGGACGAGTTCGAGCGCACGGAGCGCACCCTGACCACGCACGTCCCGTGCGCGGAGTTCTTCGAGACGCGGGACAGGGCGCTGATCGCCCACCGCACGCAGATCGACCCGGACGGCGGCTGGTTCCGCGTGCCCATGGAGATCCAGAAGGAGGTCTGGCCGACGGAGGAGTACGAGCTCGCCAAGTCCCTCGTCGACACCTCCCTCCCCGAGAGCGACCTCTTCGCGGGCATCCGGGACAATGCCTGACATGAGCGCACACCAGGCACTGACCCACCTCGTCCCTCTCGCCAAGGAGCTGGACGAGAACAAGGTGACCCCCGGCGTCCTCGGCTTCATCGTCTTCGCCGTCATGGCCCTGGCCGTGTGGGCGCTGATGAAGTCGATGAACCGGCACATGAACCGGGTCGACTTCGAGGAGGCCCCGGAGTCTCCCTCCGCCGCCTCCGCGAAGCCCGCCGCCCAGGAGTGACCGGACGGGCGCCGGGGCGTGCGCCGGTGCCCCGCCGGCGCCCGTCCCGGGCGCGAGTCACGTGCGGCACCGTCCCGGCGCGTCCGGCAGGATGGGCCGTATGCCGAACCGACTCGCGCACGAGACGTCGCCCTATCTCCTCCAGCACGCGGACAACCCGGTCGACTGGTGGCCGTGGTCCGGCGCCGCGTTCGACGAGGCGCGGCGGCGCGGGGTGCCGGTGCTGCTGAGCGTCGGTTACAGCTCGTGCCACTGGTGTCACGTCATGGCACACGAGTCGTTCGAGGACGACGACACGGCCCGCTACCTCAACGAGCACTTCGTGTCCGTCAAGGTCGACCGCGAGGAGCGGCCGGACGTGGACGCCGTGTACATGGAGGCCGTGCAGGCCGCCACCGGGCACGGGGGCTGGCCCATGACGGTGTTCCTGACACCGGACGCCGAGCCGTTCTACTTCGGCACCTACTTCCCGCCCGCGCCCCGGCAGGGCATGCCGTCGTTCCGGCAGGTCCTGGAGGGCGTGGCCGTCGCCTGGCGGGACCGGCGGGACGAGGTCGGCCAGGTCGCCGGGAACATCGTGCGCGAGCTGGCCGGGCGGACGCTCGGCACCGGCGGCGCCGGGGCGCCCGGCGAGGCGGAGCTGGCGCAGGCGCTGCTCGGGCTCACGCGCGAGTACGACGACCGGCACGGCGGGTTCGGCGGGGCGCCGAAGTTCCCGCCGTCCATGGCCGTCGAGTTCCTGCTGCGGCACCACGCCCGTACGGGCTCCGAGGGCGCGCTCCAGATGGCCGCCGACACGTGCGAGGCCATGGCGCGCGGCGGCATCTACGACCAGCTGGGCGGCGGGTTCGCCCGGTACTCGGTCGACCGTGAGTGGGTCGTGCCGCACTTCGAGAAGATGCTGTACGACAACGCCCTGCTGTGCCGCGTGTACGCGCATCTGTGGCGGGCCACCGGCAGTGACCTCGCGCGGCGCGTCGCCCTGGAGACCGCCGATTTCATGGTGCGCGAGCTGCGCACCCCCGAGGGCGGCTTCGCCTCCGCCCTGGACGCGGACTCGGACGACGGCACCGGCAAGGTCGTCGAGGGCGCCTTCTACGTGTGGACGCCGCAGCAGCTGCGGGACGTGCTGGGTGACGACGACGCCGCGTACGCCGAGCGGTTCTACGGCGTGACCGAGGACGGCACCTTCGAGCGCGGGGCGTCCGTGCTCCAACTGCCGCAGGGCGCCGGGGTCCTGGACGCCGAGCGGCTCGACCGCATCCGGCAGCGGCTGCTCGCCGCCCGCGAGGAGCGGCCCCGCCCCGGGCGCGACGACAAGATCGTGGCCGCCTGGAACGGGCTCGCGATCGCGGCGCTCGCCGAGACCGGCGCCTACTTCGACCGGCCTGATCTGATCGAGCGCGCCACCGAAGCCGCCGACCTCCTCGTACGGCTCCACATGGACGACTCCGCGCGGCTCGCCCGCACCTCCAAGGACGGGCGCGTCGGCGCCAACGCCGGGGTGCTCGAGGACTACGGCGACGTCGCGGAGGGGTTCCTCGCGCTCGCGGGCGTCACCGGCGAGGGCGCGTGGCTGGAGTTCGCCGGGTTCCTCCTCGACATCGTGCTGGACCGGTTCCAGGGCGAGGACGGCGTCCTGTACGACACCGCCCATGACGCCGAGCCGCTCATCCGACGGCCGCAGGACCCCACCGACAACGCCGCGCCCTCCGGCTGGACCGCCGCCGCCGGCGCGCTCCTCGCGTACGGCGCGCACACCGGTTCCGAGGCGCATCGGAGCGCGGCGGAGCGCGCGCTCGGGGTGGTGAAGGCGCTCGGGCCGCGCGCGCCCCGGTTCATCGGCTGGGGTCTCGCCACCGCCGTGGCCCTCGTCGACGGGCCCCGCGAGATCGCCGTCGCGGGCCCGCGCGGCGACGCGGCGACCCGCGCCCTGCACCGTACGGCCCTGCTGGCCACCGCGCCCGGCGCCGTCGTCGCCGCCGGCGACCCGGACAGCGACGAGTTCCCACTGCTCAGGGACCGGATCCTGGTCGACGGCCGGCCCACCGCGTACGTCTGCCGGCACTTCGTCTGCGACGCCCCTACCACGGACGCAACGGCGCTTTCCGCGAAACTGTCCAACTGACGTAGGAAACACGCTCTTTATACGGGACAGCTGCTCTCTGTCACCTCCTGGCTCTATCCTCATCGCACGAGGAGGGGATCCGTCGCGGCTGGGGAGGCGCGCACGGATGTCGACCGAGGGCGACGCCGGCCAGGGGGGTCCTGCCGCGTTCCGCCCCCTGAACCGACCACGTACCGAGTCCCCGCGCCGACAGCGCGCGTACGCCCGCCCGCACCCGGGTGTGCCTGCGCCGAGGCCGCGGAGGACCAAGGGGGGATTCCGTGCTGTTATCGCTGTTCATCGCGACCGTCTCACTGGCGCTCTTCTGGATGGCCGCCTTCACGCTGTGGTGGCAGATGCACGCGTGGCGTACGCCCGAGACGCTCGCCGCCACCCGCTTCGAAAGCCCCGACGGCGCCCAGGGGTTGTCGTTCTCGCTGCTGCTGCCCGCCCGCCACGAGCAGCTCGTCCTTGAGCACACCATCGAGCGGCTCCGCGAGTCACGCCACCAGGACTTCGAGATCATCGTGATCGTCGGCCACGACGACCCGGAGACCGCCGCCGTCGCCGAACGGGCCGCCGCCCGCGACCCCGAGCGCGTACGGGTCGTCGTCGACACCCACGAGAAGAAGAACAAGCCGAAGGCCCTCAACACCGCACTGCCCTACTGCCGGGGCGCCGTCGTCGGCGTCTTCGACGCCGAGGACCAGGTGCACCCCGACCTCCTCGCCCATGTCGACCACGCCTTCACCGCCACCGGCGCCGACGTCGTCCAGGGCGGCGTCCAGCTCATCAACTTCCATTCGAGCTGGTACTCGCTGCGCAACTGCCTGGAGTACTTCTTCTGGTTCCGCAGCCGCCTCCACCTGCACGCGGCGAAGGGCTTCATCCCGCTCGGCGGCAACACCGTCTTCGTCCGCACCGACGTGCTGCGGGACGCCGGCGGCTGGGACCAGGACTGCCTCGCCGAGGACTGCGACCTCGGCGTCCGCCTCTCCTCCGCCGGCAAGCGCGTCGTCGTCGCGTACGACGCGGACATGGTCACCCGTGAGGAGACCCCCGGCACGCTGATGGCCCTCCTCAAGCAGCGCACCCGCTGGAACCAGGGCTTCCTCCAGGTGTACCGGAAGAAGGACTGGCGGCGGCTGCCCACCCTGGGCCAGCGCATGCTCGCCCGCCACACCCTCATGACCCCGTTCATGCAGGCCTTCACCGGAATCGTCATCCCCGTCAACATCGCCATCGCCGTCTTCCTCGACGTACCGGTCGGCATCGCCGTCGTCAGCTTCCTGCCGCTGCTCACCGCCCTCGTCACCTTCGTGTTCGAGGTGGTCGGCCTGCACGACTTCGGCACCCAGTACGGGCTCCGCGTCCGCTTCCTCCACTACGTGAAGCTCATCCTGGGCGGCCCCTTCTACCAGGTCCTGCTCGCCGGGGCCGCCGTACGGGCGGTCTGGCGCGAGCAGCGCGGCCGCAGCGACTGGGAGCTCACCAGCCATGTCGGCGCTCACCTCGTCCAGGAGGAGGCCACCCGATGACGTCCACACTGACCTCGGCCACCACCCGTCACCGCCCCGCCGCCGGGGGCGCCGCCACCGGGCCGCGTACGGTCCCCATCAGCCCGTTCCCGCCCGCGCCGCCCTTCCGGTTCTGGGCCTCGCGCCCCGACCAGCTGCTGTGCATCGCGCTGCTCGCCGCGATCACCGTCGTCCAGGGCGTCAACATCGGCGGCTTCCCGTCGTTCAGCGACGACGAGGGCACCTACCTCGCCCAGGCCTGGGCGATCCAGCAGGGCGAGGGCCTCGCCCACTACGAGTACTGGTACGACCATCCGCCGCTCGGCTGGCTGCAGATCGCCGTCCTCACCTGGCTCCCGGCGCTGCTCGCGCCCGAGTCGATGACCGTCGGCTCGGTCCGCGCCGTCATGCTGTGCGTCACGCTCGTCACGGCCACCCTGCTGTACGTGCTGGCGCGCCGCCTCGCCCTGCCGCGCTGGGCCGCCGCGCTCACCGTCGGCCTGTTCGGGCTGTCCCCGCTCTCCGTCGAACTGCACCGGCAGATCTTCCTCGACAACATCGCCGTCGCCTGGATACTCGCCGCGTTCGTGCTCGCCGCCTCGCCCAGCCGCCACCTCTGGCACCACTTCGCCGCCGGGATATGCGCCGCCGTCGCCGTGCTGTCGAAGGAGACCATCCTGCTGGCGCTGCCCGCGCTGATGTTCACGATGTGGCGCCACAGCCACCACGCCACACGGAAGTTCGCCGTCACCGGCGCGCTGACGTCCTGCGTCCTCATCGGGCTGCTGTATCCGCTGTTCGCGCTGCTCAACAACGAACTCCTGCCCGGCAAGGACCATGTGTCGCTGTGGGACGGCGTCGTCTACCAGCTCTCCAGGCCCGGCTCCGGCTCGATCTTCGTCGACGGTTCGGGCGCCAACAAGGTCCTCGACTCCTGGCTGTACTACGACAAGGTGCTGCCCCTCGCCGGGCTCGCCGCGGCGCTGCTGCTCGCCGCCTGCCACCGCTGGTCCGTGACGGCGCGGGCGGCCGCCGGGCCCGCGTTCGCGGTCGTGCTGCTCGGCTCGGTCGCCGCGTTCCGCAGCTCCGGCTACCTGCCGGACATGTACATCATCCAGGCCCTGCCGTTCCTCGCCCTGTGCCTCGCCGCCGTCGCGGCCTCCGTCTGGGGCCTGCTCCACCGGCGGCTGCCGAGGGCAGCCGCGGCGCCGGCCTTCGTGATGCTCCTCGCCCTGGGTGCCACGTACACCGTGCCGCACTGGTACGACGGCACCCGCACCGCCATGGCCGACGACCCGAACGCCCGGTTCCGCGCGGCCGCCGCCTGGCTCGACCCGGCCGCCGGCCACGTCACCGACCCGGCCCGCACCCGCGTCCTCGTCGACGACTCCCTCTGGCTCGACCTCGTCCACGCCGGCTACGCACCCGGCACCGGCGCCATCTGGTTCTACAAGGCCGACCTCGACCCGGCCGTCAAGAAGACCCTCGACGACGGCTGGCGCGACATCGACTACATCGTCGCCACGCCCACCGTGCGCCGCGACGCCAAGGACCTGCCCACCACCGCCGCCGCCCTGGAGAACTCCGAGCCGGTCGCCGTCTTCGGCGAGGGCGACCAGCGCGTCGAGATCCGCCGGACCGTCGGCGGAGGCGCCCGGTGACCAGTCCCCTCGTCGATGATCCGCACCTTCATGCCACCGCCGCGCCGCCCGCCGTCACCGTCGTCGTCCCCACCTTCAACGAGGCGGCGAACATACGGGAGCTGCTCGCCCGGATCGCCCTGTCCGTGCCCCGGCACCTGCCGTACGAGGTGCTGTTCGTCGACGACTCGACCGACGACACCCCGGACGTGGTCCGCGCGGCCGCCCCCGACTTCCCCTTTCCGGTACGGCTCATCCACCGCGACACCCCGGCCGGCGGGCTCGGCGGCGCCGTCGTCGAGGGGCTGCGGGCGGCCGCCGCCGACTGGGTCGTCGTCATGGACGGCGACCTCCAGCACCCGCCCGAGCTGATCCCGGACCTCGTCGCACGCGGCCGGCAGGACGGCGCCGACCTGGTCGTGGCCAGCCGGTACGCGCGCGGGGGCAGCCGCGCCGGACTCGCGGGCGGCTACCGCCTGCTGGTCTCCGGGGCGTCCACGCTGCTGTCCAAGACCCTGTTCCCGCGCCGGCTCAGCGGCGTCAGCGACCCGATGAGCGGCTTCTTCGCCGTACGGAAGGCCGCGGTGCGGGCGGAGGGACTCCAGCCGCTCGGCTACAAGATCCTCCTTGAGCTCGTCGTCCGCTGCCGGCCCCGCACCATCGCGCACGTCGCCGAGGTGCCGTTCGCCTTCCAGGAGCGGTACGCCGGGACCTCCAAGTCCACGCCCCGCGAAGGGCTCCGCTTCCTCCAGCACCTCGCCGGGCTGCGCACCAGCACGGCGCTGTCCCGGATGGTGGTCTTCGGACTCATCGGCCTCACCGGCTTCGTCCCCAACCTGGCCGCCCTGTACGTCCTGACGGGCGCCGGACTGCACTACCTGCCCGCCGAGGTGCTCGCCAACCAGTTCGGCGTCACCTGGAACCTGCTGCTCACCGAGGCCCTGCTGTTCCACCGGGAACGCGCCCACCGCCACTGGGCCGACCGCTGGGGCCGGTTCGCCCTCCTCGCCAACGCCGACCTGCTGCTGCGCATCCCGCTGATCGCCGCGCTCGTCGGCGGCCTCGGCATGTCGGTCCTGCCCGCGACGGCCCTCGCCCTCGTCGCGACGTTCGTCCTGCGCTTCGCGGCGACCCAGGCACTGATCTACGTACCCCGACGACGTACACCCCGTGAGACCGGAGGTAGGGACGACACATGACACGGCACCGAAGCGGACGCGGCAGGTGGCGGCGCACCTCCGCCGTCGCCGCGCTCCTCGCCCTGGCAGCGGGCGGACTCTCGCTGTCCACCGCCGAGCGCGCGGAAGCCGGGGTGAACCTGCTGGTCAACCCCGGCTTCGAAACCCTCAAACCCGAAGGCACACCCCGCTGCTGGGACATCTACGGCTGGGGCGACAACGACTACACCTTCCGGCTCACCGACGACGCCCACGGCGGCGACCGCGCCATGGAGCTCACCCTCACGCGGCGGGTCGACGGTGACCACAAGGCGATGATGTACGAGACGCCGTCGTGCGCACCCAATGTGACGCCGGGTCACCAGTACGATCTGTCGGTCTGGTACAAGTCGACCAGCCCCGACATCGCGGTCACGCTCTTCCGCCGCGACGCCCAGCAGGGCTGGGTGTACTGGACGGACGTGATGACGCCGCCGGCCAGCGCCACGTACCGGCGCGCCGAGGTGCGCACACCGCCCGTCCCGCCGGGCACCGACCAGATCTCGTGGGGCGTCTCGCTGTACGGCGCGGGCACGCTCACCACCGACGACTACCGGATGGAGGACGCCACCGTCCCGGCGGACGGTGAGGTCTGCACGGCCGGTGACGCCTGCACCAAGGGCGCGTGGGAGGTGCTGCCGTTCAAGAACCCCATCCGCGCCATCCACGCCGTCGTCCTCAAGTCCGGCAAGGTGCTGATGGTCGCCGGGTCGGGCAACGACCCTGAGCGGTTCGCGGCGGGCACGTTCGAGACGGCCGTGTACGACCCGGCCAACGGCTCGTTCAAGAAGATCGACACGCCCATCGACATGTTCTGCGCCGGCCATGTGCAGCTGTCCGACGGCAAGGTGCTGATCATGGGCGGCAACAAGGGCTACCCGTCCGCCGACGGCAAGATCGGCTACCAGGGCTACAAGGACTCGTACCTCTTCGACCCCGAGACCGAGACGTACACGAAGACCAACGACATGAACGACGGGCACTGGTACCCGTCGGCGACGGTCCTCGGCAACGGCGACGTGATCTCCTTCGGCGGGCTGCGCGAGGACTCCACGGGATCCGTGACGGCCGAGAGGTGGTCGGCGGCGCAGAGCAAGTGGCTGCCGCTCGGCGAGGTCAACCAGACCTGGACGTACTGGGGCCTGTACCCGTCGATGATCCTCATGCAGGACGGGCGGCTCTTCTACTCCGGCAGCCATGTCTTCGGCAACGGCACGCCGGGCACGGGCGCGTCGATCTACGACTACGACAAGAACACCATCACGGACGTGCCCGGGCTCCAGAACAAGGACGAGCGCGACCAGTCCGCGAGCGTCCTGCTGCCGCCCGCCCAGGACCAGCGGGTCCTGACGATCGGCGGCGGCAACATCGAGACGAACCCGGACGCCAACCGCCTGGTCGACATCATCGACCTGAAGCAGCCGAACCCGCAGTACCAGCCGGGCCCCCTCCTTCCGCAGGGCACCCAGTCGGTCAACGGCGCACCGCCGGCGCCGCAGACCGGCGCGCAGGGCAAGATGTACGTCTCCGCCGTGCTGCTCCCGGACGGCAAGGTCTTCGAGACGGGCGGCGCCCTGCACAACCGGGCGGACCCGGTGTACGAGGCGTCGATGTTCGACCCGGCGACCGACACCTGGCAGGCCGGTATGGCCACGGACCCGGCGGACCGGGGCTACCACTCGTCGACGTTCCTGCTGCCGGACGGGCGTGTGATGGCGGTGGGCGACAACCCGGGTGACGGCTCGTTCACGGACAAGGTGTCCGTGTACACGCCGCCGTACCTCTTCAAGGGCCCGCGGCCGCAGGTCACCTCGGTCGCGGAGAAGAAGTGGGCGTACGGCGAGACGCAGCGGATCACGGTGGACCGGCCGGTCGTACGGGCCGAGCTCATCCGCCCGGCGGCCGTCACGCACTCGTCGGACCCGAACCAGCGGTTCGTGGACCTGCCGATGACGGTGATCGACGAGAAGACGATCGACCTGAACGTCACCAGCAACCCGAACATCGCGCCGCCCGGCTGGTACATGCTGTTCGCGGTCGACGCGAACGGGGTGCCGTCGGTGGCTGAGTGGGTGCATGTCGGCGGTGCCGACCAGGCGCCGGCCGCGTCGCCGCACGTGCACGACTTCGCGGACGGGCTCGCCGCGGCCCCGAAGAAGCCGCAGCCCAAGCGGAAGTCGGCGCCGGTGAGCCCGCGGGTCGCGGGGTGCGAGCGGGCGTACGGCGCGGCGGACGTGTGCGTGCCGACGGCGTTCCCGCCCGGCGTGAAGCCTACGACGGGGTCGCGCTGCGACTGGCTGAAGGCCCAGGGGTTCGGCGAGCTGAAGCTGAACGGCAAGCGCGACCCGTTCCGCCTCGACCCGAACAAGGACGGGGTGGCGTGCGGGCGGGGTGACGTGAAGCGCCGCTGAGCCTCCGGCGGGTCTTTCCCCTATCCCGCCCCTTCCCGAACTGGGGGCTCCGCCCCCAGACCCCCGTATTGCGCCTTGGGGGTACCCCCTGCTCGAAGAGCTTGGGGGAGCTCGTCCTCAAACGCCGGACGGGCTGAAA
>NZ_JABWDV010000387.1 GCF_013362995.1 Streptomyces sp. TRM64462
GGAGTGGTTGGGGTCTCCCCTGCTCGAGCGAAGCCGAGAGCTTGGGGAAGGAGCCATCGCGACCGACGACAACGCCGCTGGGGGTCCCCCCTGCTCGAGCGGAGCCGAGAGCTTGGGGGAGTGCGTGCCAGACCCGCGGCCCAGGCATGATCCGCCGGACACGACCTAGATGAGGCTGTGGCGGACCGCGTGGGCCACCGCCTGCGCCCGGGTGCGGGCCTGGAGGCGGGACATCAGTTCGTACACGGTGTTCTTCACGGTGTGCGGGGAGCACGACAGGGTCCGGGCGATCGTGGCGTTTCCGTGGCCCTCCGCCATCAGGGTCAGCACCGACGTCTGCCGCGGCGTGAGCCGCGGGGCGTCCGGTGCGGTCGCGCCGCCGAGCAGCTGGACCAGGGCCGTGTACGGGACGCGGCTGTCGCCGTGGTGGGCGCCGTGCACGGCGGCGGCGAGCTGCGCCGGCGTGAGTCCTGACGAGCGGAGGATCGCGTGGACGCCGACCTGGAGGGCCCGGCGCAGGCCGCCGGGTGACACCGTGTCGCAGACCGCCAGCAGCCGGTGCCCGGGCACGGGGCACAGGGCGACGGCCTCCTCCACGGTCGCGGTCACGGCCACCGCGACCGTGGAGCCGTCGGCGGACGGCTCGATACCGGTCTGCCGCAGCATCTGCGCGACCTGGCCCGCCGGGGTCAGCAGCCGGACCCGCACCCCCGCCGTCACAGCAGCCCCGTCCGCAGGGCGTACGCCACGGCGTGGGCGCGGTTGCGCAGCCGGAACCGCTGCGTGATGTCGTGCACCACGGTCGTCACCGTGCGCGGCGAGTAGCACAGGCGCTTGGCTATCTCGTTCGTCTCGTGGCCGTCGGCGACCAGGCGCAGCACCGAGCGCTCCCGGTCGTCGAGGCTCGCCCCCGCCCAGGCCGTCGGGGTGCCGCCGGGGGCCGTGCC
>NZ_JABWDV010000388.1 GCF_013362995.1 Streptomyces sp. TRM64462
GGAGTGGTTGGGGTCTCCCCTGCTCGAGCGAAGCCGAGAGCTTGGGGAAGGAGCCATCGCGACCGACGACAACGCCGCTGGGGGTCCCCCCTGCTCGAGCGGAGCCGAGAGCTTGGGGGAGTGCGTGCCAGACCCCGCGGCCCAGGCATGATCCGCCGGACACGACCTAGCCAACGCCGTGCGAGGTGAAGCGCCAGCGGTGCACCGGGCGGGTGACCAGCTCGGCCGGCGGCTCCGGAAGCTCCGGAGGGTCACCGGCCCCGGCGTCCCACCACGTCAGCACCAGCACCCGGTCCTGCGGCGCCGAGAAGGTCTCGCGGCGCGCGGGCTCGGCCGGGAGGGACTGGGCCCGCGCCCAGGCCAGGAGTTCGCTCCCCCGTCCGGCCGCCGCCCGCGCCTCCCACATCAGCGTGACCGTCACGAGTACAGGTTCTCCTTGCTGATCTCGTGCAGGTGGTCGTGATCGTGGTCGTGGTCGTGGTTCCCTGCGACATGCGGGTCCGTCACCGGCAGCGACGAGTCCGCCGACAGCTCCAGGTCGGACACCGGCCGGTTCCGGGCGACCATCTCGGCGCCCAGCGCCGCGACCATCGCGCCGTTGTCGGTGCACAGGCCGGGGCGCGGCACGCGCAGCCGGATGCCGGCCCGCTCGCAGCGCTCCTCCGCGAGCGCCCGCAGGCGGGAGTTGGCCGCCACACCGCCGCCGATCATCAGATGGTCGACGCCCTCGTCCTTGCAGGCCCGTACGGCCTTGCGGGTCAGCACGTCCACGACCGCCTCCTGGAAGGAGGCCGCCACGTCGCGTACGGGCACGTCCTCGCCCGCCGCGCGCTTCGCCTCCACCCAGCGGGCCACCGACGTCTTCAGGCCGGAGAAGGAGAAGTCGTACGCCGCGTCCCGAGGGCCCGTCAGACCGCGCGGGAACGCGATGGCCGCCGGGTCGCCCTCCTTCGCGAGCCGGTCGATGACCGGGCCGCCCGGGAACCCCAGGTTCAGCACGCGCGCGATCTTGTCGAAGGCCTCGCCCGCCGCGTCGTCGATCGTGGCGCCCATCGGGCGGACGTCCGACGTGATGTCGGGCGCGAGCAGCAGGGACGAGTGGCCGCCGCTGACCAGCAGCGCCATCGTCGGCTCGGGCAGCGGGCCGTGCTCCAGCTGGTCGACGCAGATGTGCGAGGCCAGGTGGTTCACGCCGTACAGCGGCTTGCCCAGCGCGTACGCGTACGCCTTCGCCGCCGAGACGCCCACGAGCAGCGCGCCCGCCAGGCCGGGGCCCGCCGTGACGGCGATGCCGTCCAGGTCGCGGGCGGAGACACCCGCCTCCTTCAGGGCGCGCTCGACGGTCGGGACCATCGCCTCCAGGTGGGCCCGTGAGGCGATCTCGGGGACGACACCGCCGAACCGGGCGTGGTCGTCGACGCTCGACGCGACGGCGTTCGCGAGCAGGGTCGTGCCCCGGACGATGCCGACGCCGGTCTCGTCGCAGGAGGTCTCGATACCGAGGACGAGGGGTTCGTCAGCCATGGCTCTCAGCGCTCTCCGTGTTGTCCACGTCTACTTCGTTCACGTCTTCTTGTACGGTCAGGCGCATCACCAGCGCGTCCACGTTCCCCGGCTGGTAGTAGCCGCGGCGGAACCCGATCGGTTCGAAGCCGAAGCGCTCGTACAGCCGCTGCGCCCGCGTGTTGTCCACCCGTACTTCGAGCAGCACCTCGGCGCACTCGAAGTCCGTGGCGTACCGGAGCAGCTCCGTCAGCAGCCGGGCGCCGAGCCCCGTACCCCACTGGTCGCGGGCGACCGCGATGGTCTGGACGTCCCCGAGCCCGCCGGCCGCCGCGAGCCCCGCGTACCCGGCGACGCGCCCGTCATCCTCGGCCACGGCCACCACGTACCGCCGTGTCGCACCCGGGCCGCGCGCGTGCGCGAGCTCGGACCAGAACATGCCCTCCGACCAGGCGTCATCGGGGAACAGCTCCCGTTCGAGCTCCAGGACGGGGGCGATGTCCCACCAGCGCATCGCGCGCAGCACCACGGGCCCGGTCACCGGGGCGTGACCACCTTGTAGTTCTTCGGCACCTGCGCGTCGGGCCGCCGCAGGTACAGGGGGCGGGGCTCCAGCAGCTTCTCGCCCGCCGCCAGCCTCTCGGCGGCCAGCGCGGCGAGCGCCCCGGCCGACTGGTGCTCCGGGTCGCGGGCGTCCGGGAACACCTCCCCGTACAGCCGCGCGCCCGCGCCGACCGCCGGGAGCCCCGCGACCTGGTCCGCGATGTCGGCGGGCCGGTCCACGGACGGCTCGGTCACGCGCGTGCGGCGGTCGTCGTAGCGCGCCCAGTAGACCTCCTTGCGGCGCGCGTCGGTCGCCACGACGAACGGCTCGTCGAGCCCGGAGGCGTAGGCGAGCCCGTCCAGGGTGCACAGCCCGTGCACCGGGACGCCGAGCGCCGACCCGAAGGTCGCGGCCGTGACGAGGCCGACGCGCAGCCCCGTGTACGGGCCGGGGCCCACGCCCACGACGATGTCCGTGACGGCGTCCAGGCCCAGACCGGCTTCGCGGAGGGCGCGGTGGACGGCGGGCAGCAGCAGCTCCCCGTGTCGGCGCGCGTCGACCTGGCCCGACCGGGCGACGACGGACGTGCCGTCGTGGAGGGCGACGGTGACGGCGGGGGTTGCGGTATCCATGGCGAGCAACAGCACGCGAACAGCCTACGGCTCTCCCGGCGCGCGCACGGCGCCCCGTACCGCCCCGCGCACTGCTGCTACCGTCACACCGATACGTCGTACGAGAGGTGGGCAGCGTGGCAAGGAGCAGCTCGGGATTCGTGGCCGGGCTCACGGCGGCGGCACTCGCGGCGGTCGGTTTCCTCGCCTATCAGGCGTCGGCCAACGCGCCCGCGGACCTCCGCGGCAAGGCCGGCCCGTCGAGCACGCCCGCACCGTCGGCTTCCGCCTCCCCGGCCGCGCGGGGCTCGGCCGGCACATCGGCGCAGGACCCGGCGGCGCTGCCGCCGCAGTCGGGCTCGGGCGAGCGCGTGGTGTACGCGCTGGCCGACCGGCGGGTGTGGCTGGTGGACGAGAACGACAAGGTCACGCGTACGTTCACGGTCATGCCGAGCACCGTCAACCCGGCGCCGGGCACCTACGCCGTGACATCGCGGTCGGGCAAGGTGCGCGGCTCGGACGGCGTGCAGGTCGAGCACGTGGTGCGGTTCACCTCGGTGGAGGGCGTCACGGTCGGCTTCAGCGCGGCCGTGGACGGCTCGATGGCCAGCCCGGACCCGACGCGCCGTACGGGCGGGGTGCGGATGACCCGCGAGGACGGCGACGCACTGTGGACGGTCGCGACCGTCCGAACGAAGGTCGTCGTCATCCCGTAACGCCCTCGGGCCGTGACCACCCTCAGGGGTCACGCGGCGCGGGGTGGCTCTCGCTCCTCGGTGTCCGTCTGCTCCGAGTCGGCGACCGGGCGCGGCGGTGTGGAGACGGCGTTCGCGGCCGCGCAGGACGCCAGCAGGTCACGCATGGACACATCCGACGGCTGAGGCCGCCCCGGCTGCTGCTGCGGCATGATTGCCTCCCGGCTCCAGGCGTAGTTAGGTAGACCTAACCAGGGTCTGTGGATCCATGTGACCACGCCTCGGAGGTACGGCGCAACAATTTACCGACGCCTTGTCGGAACGTACGGGAGGAACGCGCGCGGAACGAGCGCAGAACCCGCGCGGAACGCGCGCTCTCAGCCGAGCGCGGCCAGGTCCACGCCCGCCCAGCGCGCCCCGAGCCCGGTCAGGGTGACCTCGCGCCGGTCGTCGTCCGTATGGCCGACGACCCGGTGGATCACCACGTGCAGCCGGTCATCGGTCAGCTCCTCGACCTTGCCCTCGCCCCACTCCACGACGACCACCGACTCCGGCAGCGACACGTCGAGGTCGAGGTCCTCCATCTCGTCGAGGCCGCCGCCCAGCCGGTACGCGTCCACGTGGACGAGGGGCGGGCCGTCGACCAGGGACGGGTGGACGCGGGCGATGACGAACGTCGGTGACGTGACCGCGCCGCGTACGCCGAGCCCCTCGCCGAGGCCGCGCGTCAGGGTCGTCTTGCCGGCGCCCAGCTCGCCGGTGAGCATCACCAGGTCGCCGGGGCGCAGCAGCTTGGCCAGGTTCCGGCCGAGTTCCCGCATCTCGTCGGGCGAGTGGACGGTGAGCCGGGCGACGACCGCCGTGGGCTCCGTGTGCGCTGCTTCCATGTCGTCCAACCTAACCGCTCCGCGTACCGGTCCCGGTCCCGGTTCCCGTCGCGCCCCGCACCGCTCCGGCCCGGACGAGCAGCTCCGTGAGGTGCGCGGTGACCGTGTCCGGGTGCTCCAGCATCACCAGGTGCCCGCCGTCGGGTACGACGACCAGCTCGGCGGCCGGCAGCAGCGCGGCGATCGTCTCGGTGTGCGAGGAGGGCGTGACCATGTCCCGGTCGCCCGCCAGGGCGAGGACGGGCACGCCGGCGTCGGCCAGCACGGTGAGCGCGTCCGCCTTGTCGTGCTCCGTGAACGCCGGGTAGAACTCCGCGACCACGTCGATCGGCGTCGCCTCGATCATCCGCTCGGCGAACCGCGCGACCACCGGGTCCACGTCCTTGGCGTCCCCGAAGCTGTACCGCCTGACCAGCCCCCCGAACAGGTCGGCGGTGGCCCGCCGGCCCCGCTCCACGAGCTCGGCGCGCGACCCGAGGGCCCGCAGCACCCCGGGGAGCACCCTCCGTACGGCGTTGACGCCCACCGCCGGAAGGCCGTAGCTGACCTCGGCGAGCCGCCCCGACGACGTACCGACGAAGGCCACGCCGGCGACCCGCTCCCGGATCAGCTCCGGGTACTGGTCCGCCAGCGCCATGACCGTCATGCCGCCCATCGAGTGCCCGACCAGCACCAGCGGGCCCCGGGGCGCGGCCGCGTCGATGACCGCCTTCAGGTCGCGGCCGAGCTGGTCGATGGAGACGGGCACGCCGTCGGGCCCGGACTGGGCGACGCCGCGCGCGGACCGGCCGTGGCCGCGCTGGTCCCAGTGCACGGTACGGACGCGGCCGCGCAGGGCGGCGCGCTGGAAGTGCCAGGAGTCCTGGGTGAGGCAGTAGCCGTGGCTGAAGACGACCGTGACGGGTGCGGGCGCGCTCCGCCCGAACAGGCCCTTGGGAGTGACGCCGGACCCGTCCGGTTCGTCGACCTCGTACGCGAGGGCCGTGCCGTCCTCCGCGAGCGCCGTGCCGGGTGTGCCGCGCAGCTCGCCGAACGGTGCCGCCGTGTCCAGGGCGAGGCGGGCCTTCCTGCGCATGCCGCGCCCGACGGTGAGCCGTTCGACGGCGACACCGGCGGCCGCGCCCGCCGCGACGACGCCTATCGCCGCCCCGGCCAGCCCCGCGAGGCGCCAGCCGCCCCCGCTGCCGCCGGACGCTGCGGCCACGGCGTCCGCGGCCTGCGCGGCGGCCTC
>NZ_JABWDV010000389.1 GCF_013362995.1 Streptomyces sp. TRM64462
CCCCGGCGCAGCGCCGCCACCGCCGCCAGCGCGCCCGCCAGGATCAGCAGCTCCAGGACGTAGTAGCGGCGGTCCGCCGTGAACCCGTCCGGGCGGGCGGCCGCAAGACCCGCCGTCGCGTACGGCTGCGCCAGGACGAACCGGCTCACCGCCACGCCCACCGCCAGCGTCACCAGCGCCAGCGCGAGCCCCCGCCGCCGGATCGCCGGCCATCCCGTCAGCAGGCCCAGCGGCGCCACCAGCAGCACCGCCACCGGCAGTGCCGCCAGCTCCGGAAGGCGCGGCAGCCCCGGCATGCGCCCGGCAGCCAGCAGGGCGGTGAACAGCGCGCCGAGCCCCGCGTACGCCGCCTGCCCCAGCGAGATCTGACCGCCCCGCCCCGTCACCACCACCAGCGACAGCAGGATCACCGCCAGCGCGGGCACCTGCACCGACGTCCTCAGGTCCGAGCCCGCGAAGCCCAGCGGCAGCGCCAGCAGCACCGCCACCGCCAGCCACAGCCCCGGCGGCACCCGCGCCCCCGCCGTCGCGCCCCGCGCCAGCACGTCCCGCGCGCCCGCCGCCACGGCCGGCAGCGCCAGCGCCGCCACGAGCAGCGCCACCACGAACAGGTTCGCGCCCACCGCCTGCACCAGCGGCCCCGCCCACCCCGGCGGGTGAAAGCGCGTCAGCTGGGCCTGGCCCACGCCGATCGCCAGCGCCGTCAGCACCGCCACCGGCAGGCTCCGCATCCGTGCCGCCACCGCCACCGCGATCACCTCGACGACCAGCAGCGGCAGCCCGAACGGATCGAGCCGTACGTACGGTGCCAGCAGCACCCCGGTCAGGCCCGCCGTGAACGACCCGAACGCCCACCCGACCGCCGCCACCCGGTCCGCCGCGATCCCGCCCAGCGCCGCGAGCTCCCGGTTGTCCACCACCGCCCGCAGCTCCCGCCCCAGCCGCGTCCACCGCGTCACGGCGCCCACCGCGCACGCCACGGACACCGCCACCGCGAGCTGCGCCCACGGGTCCCTGCCCAGCAGCACCGGCACGTCCGCCCGCGCCCCGCCGCCCCACACCAGCGTGGCGCCGCCCACCAGCAGCACGAACACGCCGATCGACGCCACCAGGTTCTGCGCCGGGTCCGCGCCGAGCACCGCCGCAGGCCGGAACACCACCCGGTCGAGCACCAGCCCGATGCCCGGCGCCACCACCAGCAGCGTCACGCACGCCGCCGCGGCGAGCGGCCAGCCCCACTCGACCACCAGATGGCGCAGGACGTACGCGCAGACCATCGCGACCGCGCCGTGCGCCAGGTTCAGCACACCCGTCGCCCGGTACGTGACGATCAGGCCGATCCCGGTGAGCGCCGCCGCGCTGCCGATCGCCAGACCGGCGAGGACGAGTTCGTACGTCAACGAGCTCACGGCCCGCCACCACTCCCGCCCCCGGTTCCGCCTCCGGCCCCGCCCTCAAGGTCCGGTGCGCACACCGGGCACGGTTCGAGCTTCGCGTCGCCCACCGGCGCCACGTCCGGTTTGCCCGCCACCAGGGGGCAGTCCGGGCGGTGCGCGAGCGTCCCGTCCGGCACCCGCACCGGTGGGTCCTGGGACGACGGGCGGAAGGTGCCCTCCTCCGCGCCCTGCTCCGCGCCCACCTCCCGGCCCGGCTCACCCGTGTCGCCGTTCCCCGGCCCGCCCCGCGGCGCCGCACCCCCCGACGCGGCCACCCACACCGCGCCCGCCACCAGCAGCGCCGCCCCCGGCACCGTCGACGACGCCAGATAGGCGAGCTGCCGTTCCGCGAACCGCTCGCCCGACACGCCGTACCAGCCGACGACGCACAGCACCGCACCCCCCGCCAGAGCGGCGATCCCGCCCCACCACAGCAGTCGCGGCATCCCGGATCCTCCGCTGGCGATACGTCATGATTGTTTGCACTATGCCCGTGAATGCCCCCTGCTCGCGAAGGAACAGAGCCCGATGGTGAGCCAGATGGTCCACAAGAACCCCGGCCGCAAGCGGCGCACCGCAGCGCTCGCGGCCGCCGCGATCCTCGTCCTCCTCCCGCTGGCCACGGCCTGCGGCGACGACAACGGCGACGGCGCGGTCGAAACGCCCCCCGTCCCCACGCCGACCGCCATCGCACCGACCACCGTCCAGCCCACAGGCACCCCGCCGGCCGAACAGCCCGCCGACCCCGCGGCGGCCCGGCAGGAGATCGAGGAGAACTGGGCCACCTTCTTCAACGCGCAGGCGTCCACGGACGACCGCATCGATGTCCTGGAGAACGGGGAGCAGCTGCGCCAGGTCTTCACGAACTTCGCCGACGACCCGAACGCCTCCCGGACCTCCGCCAAGGTCACCGACGTCACCTTCGCCTCACCCACCCGGGCGGAGGTCACCTACGACCTGATGGTCGGCACCGCCACGCCGCTGCCCGCGGCGAAGGGCACGGCCGTCCTGGAGGACGACACCTGGAAGGTGTCCCAGACCACCCTGTGCGCCCTGGTGAAGCTCAGCGGGAATGCCGCGGCCGTCCCGGGCTGCTGACCTCCTCCTCCGGGCGGCGCTCGCGGGCCTGCTCGCCCTGAGCGCCGCCTGCGGCAGCCGTCTCCCGGAGAGCGACTTCGAACCCCGGCGCCCCACCGCGGGAACCGGCACCGGCGATGCCGGACCGCCGGTCTGGGTCGGCATCATCACCAGCGCCACCAGCCCCGTCGGCGGCGAGGTCTTCACGGGCCCGCGCGACGGTGCCCTCGCCTACTTCGCCGCGCTCAACGCCGACGGCGGTCTCGACGGCCGCCGTGTCGAGGTCCTCACCTGCGACGACGGCGGCAGCGGCGTCGGCAACCAGAACTGCGTCAACGAACTCGTCGGCGAACGCGACGTGTTCGCGCTCGTCGCCACGACCTCACTCGACTACGCCGGCGCCTCCCGGGTCTCCGCCGCCGGCGTCCCCGACATCGGCGGCCAGCCCATCACGCCCGCGTACGAGACGTATCCGCACCTCTACAGCATCTACGGCAGCGACGCGCCCCGCACCGGCGGCAAGCCCGGCTGGAACGGCGTCCTGTACGGCGGCACCGAGGTCTACCGCTACTTCAAGCAGCGGCACGGCGCTCGCACCGCGGCCGTCGTCTCCTACAACCAGCCGGCCTCCGCCGCGTTCGCCCGGCTCGTCACCGAGGGGCTGCGGGCCGAGGGCTACCGGGTCGTCGGCGAACAGGTCGACTTCGTCCTGCCGAACTTCCGCGCCGTCGCGGCCGACCTCCGTGCGCAGGGCGCCGACCTGGTCTTCGACGCCCTCGACAGCCACGGCAACGCCCGCCTGTGCGAGGCGATGGACGCGGTCGGCGCCACCGTCACCGCCAAGGTCACCAACGTCCAGAACTGGAACTCGGCCGTCCCCCGCGACTACCGCGCCGCACCCCGCTGCCGCAACGCCCTCTGGGTGACCGGCTCCAGCCGCAACTACGACGAGACGTCGCACCCGGCCGTCCGCGCGTTCCGCGCCGCCATGGACACCCACCGCGAGGGCGTCACCCTCCGCTCCCAGTGGCAGCTCGAAGGCTGGGCCGCCGCCATGTGGTTCACCGACGCCGCCCGCTCCTGCCTGGCCGGCGACGGCAACGGCCTCACGCGCGCGTGCGTCGAGCGGTTCCTCAACCGCGACGAGCCGTACACCGCCGACGGCCTCCTCCTCCCCGTACGGTTCCGGCACCTCCCCGAGCCGCCGGAGACCAGCCGCACCTGCCTGTCCGTGGCCCGCTGGCAGGACGGGCGCGGCTGGGTCACCCAGGGCGACATGAACACGAACTGCGCCACCGTGCCCCAGCTCGGCTACCGGCCGTGAGAGCCAAGTACAGTCCACCCTTGACGACCTTTCGACCAGGGGGACGCGGCGACGCGATGCGCATTTCTTTCCTGCTCCACAACGCGTACGGGATCGGCGGCACGATCCGTACGACGTTCAACCTCGCCCAGGCGCTCGCCGCCCGCCACGACGTCGAGATCGTGTCCGTCTTCCGCCACCGCGAGGAACCCACCCTCGGCGCCCCCGCGGGCATCACCATGAAGCACCTCGTCGACCTGCGCCGCGGCAGCCCCACGTACGACGGCACCGACCCCGACTACAAGCGCCCGGCGAAGGTGTTCCCGCGCGGCGACGGCCGCTGGAAGCAGTACAGCCGCCTCACCGACGCCCGTATCGCCGCCCACCTGAGGTCCCTCGACGCGGACGTCGTCGTCGGCACCCGCCCCGGCCTCAACGTGCACATCGCCCGCCAGGCCCCGCGCGGCCTCGTCCGCGTCGGCCAGGAGCACCTCACGCTCGACAGCCACGGCTACCGGCTGCGCCGCGAGATCGGCTTCCGCTACCCCCTCCTCGACGCCGTCACCACCGTCACGGAGGCCGACGCCCGCTCGTACCGCACCAAGCTGAAGCTGCCGGGCGTACGCATCGACGCCGTCCACAACAGCGTGCCGAAGCCCACTGTCGAGCCCGCCGACTCCACCGCCAAATGGGTCGTCGCGGCCGGCCGGCTCACCAAGGTCAAGCGGTACGACCTGCTGGTCGAGGCCTTCGCGAAGGTCGTCGCCGCCCGCCCCGACTGGCGGCTGCGGATCTACGGCTCCGGCGACGCCACCGGCAACGAGAAGAACGCCCTGCGCGCCCTGATCGAGCAGCACGGACTGCACAACCACGTCTACCTGATGGGCCCCGCCAACCCCCTCGAACCCGAGTGGGTCAAGGGCTCCGTCGCCGCCGTCACCTCCCGCCTGGAGTCCTTCGGCATGACCATCGTCGAGGCGATGCGCTGCGGTCTCCCGGTGGTGTCCACGGACTGCCCGCACGGCCCCCGCGAGATCATCGACGACGGCGTCGACGGACGGCTCGTGCCCGTCGGCGACGTCGACGCCGTCGCGGACGCGCTGCTCACCCTCATCCAGGACGACGACCTGCGGCGCCGTACCGGGCAGGCCGCGCTCGCGGCGTCCGAGCGGTTCGACCCGGCCCGGATCGCCGAGCGCCACGAGGCGATCTTCACCGAGCTCGTCGCGCGCGGCCCCGGCTCGGCCCGTGCCCGGGGCCGTACCCACGACCTCCTGCACCGCGCCCGCGGCGCCGTGCTCGACGCCGCCTACACCGCCCGCTACCAGGCCGCCGACGTCCTCCGGAAGGGGAAGCGCGCATGACCGGATCCACGGCCGCCCCCCAGGGCGCCCCGCGCGCCGACTGCGTCGCGGACTCGGCGGGCGGCATCACCTTCGACATCGCCGTCGACCTCCCGGGCGAACTGGTGCTCGTGCTGCGCCGGCGCGGCGCGGACCCGGTCGACGAGGTGCGGCTGCCGCTCACCCCCGCCGGCGGTGGCCACTCGCGGGCCGCCCTGCCCAGCACGGTCGAGCTCGCCGAGGGCCGCTGGGACGCGTACGTCGGGGACCTCCCCGTCGAGCCGGGCGTCCGGGACGTCCGGGCCGTCGTGGACCGGGTCCCGGAGGCCACCGGACCGGTCACGGCGCGCGTCCCGTA
The DNA here is from genome assembly GCF_013362995.1 of Streptomyces sp. TRM64462. GTDB lineage: Bacteria > Actinomycetota > Actinomycetes > Streptomycetales > Streptomycetaceae > Streptomyces. The sequence continues at coordinate 5,518 of NZ_JABWDV010000389.1, forward strand.
CCCGACGGCCGACGGCCGGCTCGCCGTGCGCAGCTGGGTCCGCGGCCCGCACGCCGAGGCCGGCGACCTCACCTTCGGGGAGGCCTGCTGCACGGTCGAGGGCACGCTGTACGGGACGGAGCTCGGCGCCGGCGCCACGGCCGAGGCGCGCCTCGGCGGCACGGTCCACCGTGTGCCGGCCGACGGCGAGAAGGACACCTTCACGTTCACGCTCCCGTACGACCTGGTCGCGAAGCCGCCGCTGGACAAGCAGCAGCTGTGGGAGCTGTGGCTGCGCCCCGCCGAGGGCGCGGACGCCATCCGCGTGTCCCGGATCCTCGACGACGTGTGGGACCGCAAGAACGTGTTCGTGTACCCGGAGCACCAGGGCGACGGCTACCGCGCCGCCCCTTGCTACACCACCGACAACGACCTCTGCGTCCGCGTCACGCCGTAAGCCCTGGCGATGTCCTGAGCCCGCCCCGGCGGCCNGGCCGTCGCGGACCGTACCCGTCCGCGACGGCCGGCAGACTCGGGCGCATGTTGGAGACCTCGGCACGACTCCTGCGCCTGCTGTCACTCCTCCAGGCACACCGTGACTCGTCCGGCCCCGCGCTGGCCGAACGGCTCGGTGTCACGCCCCGCACGGTACGCCGGGACGTCGAGCGGCTCCGGGAGTTCGGCTACCCGGTGCACGCCACGCCCGGCACCGGCGGCGGCTGCCAGCTCGGCGCCGGCGCCCGGCTGCCGCCGCTGCTCCTGGACGACGAGGAGGCCGTCGCGGTCGCCGTGGGCCTGCGCACCGCGGCGGGGCGCGGCGTCGAGGGCATCGGCGAGACCTCCGTACAGGCCCTCGCGAAGCTGGAGCAGGTCCTGCCCGACCGGCTGCGGCGCCGCGTCAGCGCCCTCACCACGTTCACCGTGCCGATGCTGCGCGCCGCCCCGCACGCCGACCAGCAGGTCGACCCGGCCGTCCTGACCGAGCTGGCCAACGCCTGCCACGACAGCGAACGGCTGCGTTTCCGGTACCAGGACCACAACGGCTCCGAGAGCCGCCGCACCGTCGAGCCGCACCGTCTGGTGTGCACCGAGCGCCGCTGGTACCTGGTCGCCTGGGACGTGGACCGGGACGGCTGGCGCACCTTCCGCGCCGACCGGATCACGCCGACCCCGCCGCACGGGCCGCGCTGCGCTGGGGGTACCCCCTGGTCGAGCGCAGTCGAGACCTTGGGGGAGACCCCGCCGGCCGAGGACCTGGCCGCGTACGTCGCCCGGGGCGTGTCCACGGCGGCGTACACCGCGCGGGCCGTGATCCGGCTGCACACGACGGCCGCCGAGGCGGCGGAGCTGATCGGCCCGTCGGACGGGGTGCTGGAGGCCGAGAGCGACACCACGTGCCTGCTGCACACGGGCGCGAGCAGCCTGGACGTCCTCGTCATCCATGTCGTGCTGATGGGCCTGGAGTTCGAGGTGGTCGAGCCCGCGGTGCTCGACGACCACATCAGGACGGTCCGCGACCGGCTGTCCCGGGCTCTTGAGCGGTCCGCTCGCTCCGGTCCGTCCGCTCCGGCCGCTGGTACGCCGCGAAGTCCGGGTGGTGCAGATCGAACGCCGGCGACTCCGACCGGATGAGCGGCATCTCCAGGAAGTTGTGCCGGGGCGGCGGGCACGACGTCGCCCACTCCAGGGAGCGCCCGAACCCCCACGGGTCGTCCACGTCGATCCGCTGCCCGTACCTGGTGGTCCGCCAGACGTTGTACAGGAACGGCAGCGTGGACGCGCCCAGCAGGAACGAGCCGATCGTGGACGCCGTGTTGAGCGCCGTGAAGCCGTCCGCCGCCAGGTAGTCCGCGTACCGGCGCGGCATGCCTTCGGCGCCCAGCCAGTGGTGCACCAGGAAGGTGAGGTGGAAGCCGGCGAACAGCGTCCAGAAGTGGATCGCGCCGAGCCGTTCGTCCAGCATCTTTCCGGTGAACTTCGGCCACCAGAAGTACAGCCCCGCGAACGTCGCGAAGACGACCGTGCCGAAGACCACGTAGTGGAAGTGGCCCACCACGAAGTACGTGTCCGTGACGTGGAAGTCCAGCGGCGGCGACGCCAGCAGCACGCCGGTGAGCCCGCCGAAGAGAAACGACACCAGGAAGCCCACCGCCCACAGCATCGGCGTCTCGAAGCTGAGCGAGCCCTTCAGCATGGTGCCCGTCCAGTTGAAGAACTTCACACCGGTCGGCACGGCGATGAGGAACGAGAGGAAGGAGAAGAACGGCAGCAGGACCGCGCCGGTCGCGAACATGTGGTGCGCCCACACCACCACCGACAGGGCCGTGATGGTCATGGTCGCGGCGACCAGCGTCAGATAGCCGAAGATCGGCTTCCGCGAGAACACCGGGATGATCTCCGTGATGATGCCGAAGAACGGCAGGGCGATGATGTACACCTCCGGGTGCCCGAAGAACCAGAACAGGTGCTGCCACAGCAGCGCCCCGCCCGCCTCGGGAGCGAACACCACCGAGCCGAACCGCCGGTCCGACTCCAGCACCAGCAGCGCCGCCGCCAGCACCGGGAACGCCATCAGCACCAGGATCGAGGTGAACAGCACGTTCCAGGTGAAGACCGGCAGCCGGAACATCGTCATGCCCGGCGCCCGCATCCCGATGATGGTGGTCAGGAAGTTCACGGCACCCAGGATCGTGCCGAACCCGGACAGCGCCAGCCCCATGATCCACAGGTCGGCGCCGACCCCGGGGGAGTGGACCATCGAGTTCAGCGGCGCGTACGCGAACCAGCCGAAGCTCGCGGCCCCCGTCGGCAGCAGCAGTGACCCCAGCACGATCAGCCCGCCGAACAGGAACAGCCAATAGGCGAGCATGTTCAGCCGGGGGAACGCCACATCGGGGGCGCCGATCTGCAGCGGCATGATCTCGTTGGCGAACCCCGCGAACGTCGGTGTCGCGAAGAGCAGCAGCATGATCGTGCCGTGCATCGTGAACATCTGGTTGAACTGGTCGTTGCCGATCAGCTGAAGTCCGGGCCGCGCCAGTTCCGCGCGCATCAGCAGGGCCATCAACCCGGCGATCAGAAAGAACCCGAACGACGTGATCAGATAGAGATGGCCGATCTTCTTGTGGTCGGTGGTCGTCAACCAGTCGACCGCCGCCGCGGTCGGCCGGCGCGGCCGCTCCGGCACCGTCCCGACGGCCGCCCGAACGGTATCGGTCCCCATCTGCGCCCCTCCGTTTCGGCCGCTTCTCCGCCCCACGATGCTCGCGGCCGCCCCTGCGGATCCCGTGTGTTCACGCCGACCGGAAATGCGGGAATTCTGTGGAGAGCCCGTGAATCAGCCGTGCCCGGCGCCTTGCGCGTGACGTCGTGCGAGAAGAAATTCCGGCACCCCTGGAATAGCCTCCGAACGACCCTCCGGAAAATGCCGGGAACGGTGTTTCGGGGACCCGGACGGGTGAAAAAACGCACCGTTGTCGCGTGTCGAGTTCCTGTGACACAGATGTGACACACCGCGTACGGGAACATGGCCGATCCCCTGTAAGGGCACCTACCGTGGGGGCATGGGACCGATACCCGCGTCACCCCCCGCACAGCCCGATGACAACCCCGAGGCGTACGTCGGCCTCGACGAACGCGACGCCGAGCGGCTGGCCCGCTCCCGCGGCTGGACGACCGTACGGTCACTGCCGCCCGGCTCCATCATCACGCTGGAGTTCCTGGTCGGCCGGATCAACTTCGAGGTCCGCGACAGCACCGTCATCCGCTGCTGGGTGGGATGAGCCGGCCCGGGACGAGCCCGCCCGTGATGAGCAAGGGCCCCGGCCATGTCGTGGCCGGGGCCCTTGCCCTGCGTGTACGTACCGCCTGCCGGCGGATCAGCCGCCCGTCAGCGGGCGGGAGCGCGGCGGGCGGCGGCTGCCCGCCGGCGTGACCGGCGTCCGCTCGGAGCGCAGCGCCGCGTGGTGCGCCCGGGGCTGCGACAGCGTCGTACGGATGCTCGGCACGTGGCCCCCGGCCGCACCGGCCTGCGCCCCGGCCCCCGCACCGGCGGAGGTGGCGCCCACGGGCCCGGCCGCGGGCTCCCGCACCGGCTCGTCCAGGGCGTCGGCGGCCTGCCGCTGCGGCTGTATGGCGGGCAGCAGCCCGGCGGCCGAGGCCGCGGGCGTCGCCACGGGCCCGGCGGGCACCGGCCGCAGCCCCTCCCGGAGCCGGTCGCGCACACGGTCCCGTACGCCGAGGATCAGTGCCTCGGCGCGGGCGATCAGCGGCTCGCACCAGGGCAGCCCCAGCAGGATCAGCAGCCCGGCGGCCCAGCCGAGCAGGACGTCGCTCAGCCAGTGCGTGCCCAGGTAGACCGTGGTGAGACCGACGCCCAGGGCCACCACGGCGGAGAGCGCCGACAGATGGCGGCGGGCCCGCGGTGTCGTGGCGAGATAGGAGAGAATGCCCCAGGTGACCACGGCATTGGCGGTATGTCCGGAAGGGAATATATCGCCGCCCGCGAAGAGCTCGGCGGAGCCGATCTGCGTCGCGTAGTGCGGGCCGAGCCGGCCCAGGCCGATCTTGACGGCGCCCACCGTCACGTTCAGCAGCAGCAGCGCCGTACCCAGCACCAGCAGCGGCCGCAGCGTGTGCTGGCGCCACGAGCGCCAGCCGAGCCACGCCGCCACCATCACCGCGGTCGGACCGCGCTGGCCGAGCACCACGAAGTAGTCCAGCGGAGCGTGAAGTTCCGGCCACTGCTGATAGGGCCGGAACAGCATGACCTTCCAGTCGATGAGCACCAGCCACGTCGAGGCCAGTACGGCCACGACGATGGCGAGATAGAACACGGACGTCCCGCCGAAGAGGGCGAGACGGGTGCGGCTCATCCGCGGGATCTCAATCTTCGGCGGTTCCGGCTCCCGGTCCAGCCGGGCAAAGATGTCGGTACGCACCCAATCGACGTTACAGCGAGTGAGCGCCAGGCCAGGCCGATCAGGTCTCTTTGTGATGACGATGTGATGTGGAGTGGGTCTCGACGCCTGTTTATTCGGCGCTTATCAAAAAAACCTGCCGGTGTGCCGCCCGAATGCCGTAAGGGCTGCTTCCGTAAGGGGGAATGCGGACCGAGGAAATGCGGCGCACCGGCGCGCGCCGGTGAATTCACGCCCCCCGCCGGTGCGGCTCCGCGCCGTCCCGCGCGTGTCGCCCCTCCGGCTCCGCGCGCCGCGCGGCGTGTCGCGGGTGCCGCCCGGCGTGGCGCACGCCACACCTCTCGGCGTGTCGCGGTGAGAGCTGGGCCACGCACCACCCTCCCCACGTCACGTAGGCTGACGTCTCGCTCGCCCCGATGCCGGGCCGCCCCGCGGAACGTCCCCTCCCGGTGGCGCCCGCCGAGCGCGAGAGTTCCACGGGAGGTACGTACATGACGGGAACGACCACGTCCGGAGCGCGTCCGCGTGTCCCCGGAGGCGGTGCCAACCGCTGGGTCGTCCTGGTCGTCCTGTGCGTGAGTCTGCTGCTCGTCGCGCTCGACGCGACCGTCCTCCACGTCGCCGTCCCCGCGGTCAGCGAGGACCTGCGGCCCAGCGCCACCGGACTGCTGTGGATCGTCGACGCCTACCCGCTCGTGTGCGCCTCGCTGCTGATCCTCTTCGGCACGCTCGGCGACCGCGTCGGGCGCCGCCGGATACTCCTGGGCGGCTACGCCCTCTTCGGTGTGGCGTCCGCGGTCGCGGCCTTCGCCGACACGCCCGCCGTCCTGATCGCGGCCCGCGCGCTGCTCGGCGTCGGCGGCGCCATGATCATGCCGGCCACGCTGTCGATCCTCCGCGCGGTCTTCCCCGACCGGCGCGAACGGGCCACGGCCATCGGCATCTGGACCGCGGTCGCCGCGGTCGGCGCCGCCACCGGACCCGTACTCGGCGGATTCCTCGTCGAGCACTTCTGGTGGGGCTCCGTCTTCCTCATCAACATCCCGCTGATGGCGCTGATCCTCCCGGCGGCCCGCTGGCTGCTCCCGGAGTCGCGCGGCAGCGGCGACGGGCCGTGGGACGTCGTCGGCGCCCTGATGGCCGCCGCCGGTGTCCTCGGCGTCGTCCTCGGCGTCAAGCGGACCGGCGCGGGCGCCGCCTTCCTCAGCTTCCCGACGCTCGTCCCGCTGCTCGTCGGCGCCACCCTGCTCGTCCTCTTCGTACGGCGGCAGAGGCGCCGCCCGCACCCGCTGATCGACATGCGGATGTTCTCGCGGGCCGCCTTCACCACCTCCGTCGGCTGCATCGTCCTCGCGATGCTGGCGCTGGTCGGCCTGGAACTCATCGCCGTCCAGTACCTCCAGCTCGTCCTCGGCCTCACGCCGCTGGAGACCGGGCTGCGGCTGCTGCCGCTCACCTTCGCCGCGATGGCCGCCGGCGCCGCCGGCTCGTACGTCCTCGCCCGGCTCGGCCCGCGCCGCATGGTCGGCGGCGGGTTCGTGCTCACCGCGGGGTCCGTGCTGCTGCTCCTCCTCATGGGCCAGAACGACCGGCCGCTGCTGCTCACCGTCGGCTTCGTCCTGCTCGGCTTCGGTCTCCAGACGACGCTGTTCGGCGCGTACGAGTCGATGCTCAGCGAAGCGCCCGCGGACAGCGCGGGCGGCGCCGCCGCGATCGGCGAGACCTCCTACCAGCTCGGCGCCGGCATGGGCATCGCCCTGCTCGGCAGCGTCATGAACGCCGCCTACGCCCCCGGGCTCGCCGGTGTGCCCGGCGTCCCCGCGCCCGCGTCGGCCGCCGCCGCCAACTCGCTGACCGAGGCGTACCAGGTGGCCGCCCGGCTCGGCGGCGCCGCGGGCGACGCCCTCCACACGGCCGCGCGGCACGCCTTCGTGCACGGCCTCCACGTCACCCTGCTCGTCAGCGCCGCGCTGCTGCTCACCGGGGCCGCCATGGCCCTGCGGCTGCCGCGCGTGATGGAGTCCCCGGCGGACGCGGCGGACTGCGCGGCGGACCGCGCGACGGACCGCGCGGCGGAGGAAGCGACGGACGGTGCGGCGGACTGCGCGCCGGAGGAGCTGAAGCACCAGGAGGAGCACCAGCGCCCCGGCCTCCCCGCCCAGGCGTCCCCGCCCCTCACCGCCCGCGACACCGCACCCGCCCCCGTGGCGCGCGACCTCCCGCAGCCGCCGCGCGAGGTGTGTGAGGCGCGCGTGCCGGTGCGGCGCGCACCGGCGGAGCATGCGGGATCTGGACGCGCGGCACACTGAGCCGTAACGTCGGCGCCGCTGTGACTACCAACGGTAGTTTCACCCTGCCCGTTTCCTGAGGTTGGCCAGCCGCCGGAGGCCCGTATGTCCGCACCCTCGAAGCTCCCGCCGTTCGACCGCGAGGACCCCCTCGGCATCGACGACCTGCTCACGCCCGAGGACCTCGCCGTCCGCGACACCGTCCGCACCTGGGCCGCCGACCGCGTCCTGCCGCACATCGCCGAGTGGTACGAGAAGGGCGAGCTGCCCGTCATCCGCGAACTCGCCCGCGAACTCGGCTCCATCGGCGCGCTCGGCATGTCCCTGGAGGGCTACGGCTGCGCGGGCGCCGGCGCGGTCCAGTACGGGCTCGCCTGCATGGAGCTGGAGGCCGCCGACTCCGGCATCCGCTCCCTCGTCTCCGTACAGGGCTCCCTCGCCATGTACGCGATCTGGAAGTACGGCTCCGAGGAGCAGAAGCAGCGCTGGCTGCCGTCCATGGCGGCGGGCGAGACCATCGGCTGCTTCGGCCTCACCGAGCCCGACCACGGCTCCGACCCGGCCGGCCTGCGCACCCACGCCAAGAAGGACGGCACCGGCTGGGTCCTCAACGGCCGCAAGATGTGGATCACCAACGGCTCGGTCGCCGGAGTCGCCGTCGTCTGGGCGCAGACCGACGAGGGCATGCGCGGGTTCGCCGTACCGACCGGCACACCGGGGTTCTCGGCGCCGGAGATCAAGCACAAGTGGTCGCTGCGGGCCAGTGTCACCAGCGAGCTGGTCATGGACGACGTACGGCTGCCCGCGGACGCGGTGCTGCCGGGCGTGACCGGGCTCAAGGGACCGCTGAGCTGTCTGTCGCACGCCCGGTACGGCATCGTGTGGGGCGCCATGGGCGCGGCGCGCTCCTCCTTCGAAGCGGCGCTCGACTACGCGCGCACCCGGGAGCAGTTCGGCCGGCCCATCGGCGGCTTCCAGCTCACGCAGGCCAAGCTCGCCGACATGGCCGTCGAACTGCACAAGGGTGTCCTGCTGGCCCATCACCTCGGGCGGCGGATGGACGCGGGGCGGCTGCGCCCGGAGCAGGTGAGCTTCGGCAAGCTGAACAACGTACGGGAGGCCATCGAGATCTGCCGCACCGCGCGCACGATCCTCGGCGCGAACGGGATCTCCCTCGAATACCCCGTGATGCGGCACGCGACCAACCTCGAATCGGTGCTCACCTACGAGGGAACGGTCGAGATGCACCAGCTGGTGCTGGGCAAGGCGCTCACCGGGCTCGACGCCTTCCGGTGACCCGGGCTTCGCCGGTGAGCGGCCCTGCCCTCAGCTCTGGTTGAAGAAGCCGTCCTGGTCGCGGCCCCCGGGCTCCCCGTTGACGATCTGCGTGTCCGCGGGCGTCAGCAGGAAGACCCGGGTGGCCACACGCTCGATCGAGCCGCGGAGCCCGAACGTCAGACCGGCCGCGAAGTCGACCACACGCTTGGCGTCGTCGGGCTCCATGGACGTGAGGTTCATGATGACCGGGACGCCGTCGCGGAACAGCTCGCCGATGGCACGGGCGTCCCGGAAGCCGTCCGGGGACACCGTGGCGATCCGGCGGCCCTCCTCCTGGGCGGTCTCGGAGGCGACCCGCACCCGGGGGTCGGTGACCCAGGCGTCGCCGTTCTCAGCACCCTCGGCGTACTCGTCGTCGTAGTAGCGCTCGTCGTTGTCCTCGACGAGTCCCAGCCATGCACTGGCCTTGCGCACCGATCCCATCGACGCCTCCTTTCAACGCGGTCACGTGTGGTTCCGCACCCCTATGGTCGTCCATGATGCGGATTGCGCGCCAAGTGGATAGTCGCCGCGCGAGCGATTCGTGACGGGACTGGTGCAGTGGATATGGCGATTCGTCAGAGTTCTGCCTGCGTAGGGGCCATGAGCACCCCGCATTGTCACTCAAATATGACATTCGGACCGTATGGGTGAGGGGAGGGGACGTACGGGTGAACGGCCCCCGCCGCTACCATGCCCACCTGGCGCGCGAGAACGCACACGGGGGAGCGGCATGTTCGGAATCGTCAGGCCTTGCGCACACAGGCTCACAGAAGGCCTCAAGGCCGAGTGGACGGCCCATCTCTGCGGCCTCTGCCTGGCCCTGCGGGCCGACCACGGGCAGTTCGCCCGGGTCGCCACCAACTACGACGGGCTCATCGTCTCCGTCCTGACGGAGGCTCAGACAGAGCGCACCGCCGACGCCCGGCGCACCGCGGGCCCCTGCCCGCTGCGCGCCCTGCGCACCGCGCCCGTCGCCCGCGGCGAGGGCGCCCGGCTCGCCGCGGCCGTCTCGCTCGTGCTGGCGTCGGCGAAGGTACGGGACCACGTCACCGACCGGGACGGGCTGCTGGCCCGCCGCCCGGTCGCCGCCGCGGCCCGCCGGGTCGCGCACCGCTGGGGCGCGGCGGGCGCACGCACCGGACGGGAGCTCGGCTTCGACACCGCCGTCCTACTCGACGCCGTGGACCGCCAGGCCGGCATCGAGGCGCTGGCCGGGCCCGGCACGCCGCTGCTGACCGTCACCGAGCCGACCGAGACGGCCACCGCGGCCGCCTTCGCGCACACCGCCGTCCTGGCGGGCAAGCCGCACAACGCGGCGCCGCTGGCCGAGGCCGGCCGGCTCTTCGGGCGGCTCGCGCATCTGCTGGACGCCATCGAGGACCTGGACGCCGACGCCGCGTCCGGCGCCTGGAACCCGCTCGCCGCGACCGGCACGTCGCTCGCGGAGGCCCGGCGGCTCGCCGACGACGCGGTGCACGGCGTCCGGCTCGCGCTGCGGGACGCCGAGTTCGTCGACGACCGGCTGCTGCACCGGCTGCTCGCGCACGAGCTGCGGCGCTCCGTGGACCGGGCGTTCGGCACGACGAGCTGCTCGCACCCGGGGTACGGCGCCGCTTCCGGGACGCCCGGGACGCCCGGGACGCCCGGGCCGTACGGCACGCCGCACGGCAACCCGTACGAGGGCGGCGGCCAGGGCTACGGACCGTACGGCTCCGCCAACCCGTACGGGGGCGGACAGCCGGGCGGCCCCGGCGGGCCCGGCTTCGGCGGCCACGGCGGCCACGGCGGCCCGGGAGGTCACGGGGGCTTCGGTGGCCCGGGAGGTCCCGGTGGTCCTGGCGGTCCCGGCGGGATTCCGCCCCGGGGCGGTCGCTACCCGGACGGGCGCAAGCCGCCGCGCGGCTTCTGGGCCGGGTGCGGCGCCTTCGTCGGCCTGTGCTGCACCTGCAAGCTGTGCTGCGCCGACGAGTACGAGGGGCCCTGGTCGCGCAAGAAGCGGGAGGGCTGCTGCCACAAGTGCAACTGCGACTGCGGGCCCTGCGACTGCTGCTGCCCGTGTGACGGCTGCTGACGTCGTACGGTGTCCGGTATGAGCAGTACGCCCAGGACGAGCACCGACCCCGACCCGCAGCACGATCCGCAGCACGACTGGCAGCGCTGGCACGAGCGACGCACCGCCCAGGTCGCCTCCCCGTACGGCCCGCTCTCCCTCACCGGGACCCACTGGCTCGCCGACCACCCCGACGGCCGCCTCCCCTCCGTACCCGGCACCTGGCGCGAGGACGGCGACGCGGTGCTGCTGACCGCCGCCCCCGAGGACGGCATCAGCGTCGACGGCCGGCCGTTCATCGGTGACATCCGGCTGGCCGCCGACCACGTGCCCGTCCCCGAGTCCCGGGCCTCGGCCGGGGAGCGGCGGCTCGTGGTGATGCGCCGTGAGGGGCTCTGGGCGGTACGCGACTTCGACCCGGACGCCCCCGCACGCCGCTTCTTCACGGGCATCCAGGCCACGCCGTACGACCCGCGCTGGGTGGTGCGCGGCACGTTCCACCCGTACGAGGACCCGCGCAGCGTCCGCGTCGAGAACGCCGACGGACGCGAGCGGGGACTGCACCTGTCCGGCGAGCTCACCTTCACCCTGGACGGCACCGCGTACGCGCTCCAGTCCGTCGCAGAGGACGACGGGTCGCTGTGGGCCGTCTTCGCCGACGCCACCAGCGGCCAGGACAGCTACCGCTTCCGGTTCCTGCGCCCCGCCCCGCCCGCCCCCGACGGCACCGTCACGGTCGACTTCAACCGGGCGCTGCTGCCGCCCTGCGCGTTCGCGGCGCACTTCATCTGCCCGCTGCCGCCGCCCGGCAACACCCTGCCGGTCGCGATCACGGCGGGGGAGCGGCAGGTCCTCGCGGGCTGACACGCCCTCTTGCGTGGCGAGTTGAGCGCACCAATACTTCCCGAGCAGCGCTTGCCGGGACGCGATCCGTCCCGGCTGCGCCTCACGGGCCCGGACCCCACGGCCGGGCCCCCGATTCCCCTCGGGAGGAAGCGAAGTGAGGATCAAGCGCACCACCCCGCGCAGCGGCATCGCCAGACGGAGCCGTCTGGTCGCCGCCGCCACCGCCGTCCTGGCGGCGGCCGCCGCGTTCACCGTCCCCGCCACGCACGCCAACGCGGACGCGGCGGGCACCTTCACCGCCGACCAGCTGTCCGCCGCGGGCGACGCCGTCCTCGCGGCCGACGTGCCCGGCACCGCCTGGCACGTCGACACCGCGACCAACACCCTGGTCGTCACCGCCGACTCGACCGTCTCACGCGCCGAACTGGCCCGTATCAAGCGCGCCGCAGGACCCAACGCCGGCGCCCTGCGTGTCGAACGCACCTCGGGGACCTTCTCCAAGCTCCTGTCCGGCGGCGACGCCATCTACGCCGACAGCTGGCGGTGCTCCGCCGGCTTCAACGTACGGAGCGGCAGTACGTACTACCTGCTCACGGCCGGACACTGCACCGAGGGCGCCGGCACCTGGTACGTCAACTCGTCCCGCAGCACGGCCATCGGGCCCACGGTCGGCTCCAGCTTCCCGCGCAACGACTACGGCATCGTCCGCTACGACAACACCTCGCTGTCCCACCCGGGGACGGCCGGCAGCACCGACATCACCGGTGCCACCGACGCGTACATCGGCATGCCCGTCACCCGCACCGGCTCCACCACGGGCACCCACAGCGGCACCGTCACCGGCCTCAACGCCACGGTCAACTACGGCGGCGGGGACATCGTGCGCGGCATGATAAAGACCAACGTGTGCGCCGAACCGGGCGACAGCGGCGGACCGCTCTACTCCGGCAGTCTCGCCGTCGGACTCACCTCCGGCGGCAGCGGCGACTGCCGCACCGGCGGGACGACGTTCTACCAGCCGGTCACGGAGGCCCTGAAGGCCTACCGCGTCAGCGTCTACTGACACCGACGCGCTGACGGGAACGACACGAGCCCCCGCCCGCATCGCCTCGGCCGGCGGGCGGGGGTCCGAACGAGCACGGGGCACCGGGGGCGGGGGCGGGGCGGATGAAGCGCATCGGAGTGACGGGCCACCGGCACATCCCGGACGAGCTCCACACTCATGTGCGCGCCGCCATGACCGCCGTGTTCGACGGACACCGGGGCGGTGCGCCCCTGGAGGCGCTGTCCAGCCTGGCCGTCGGCGCGGACACGCTCTTCGCGGACATCGCGCTCGCGAGCGGCGCCGAGCTGACGGTCGTCGTGCCGAGCGGCGACTACGAGGACGGCTTCGCGGACGCGGCCGAACTGGCCCGCTACCGCGCCCTGAAGGACCGGGCGACGCGGGAGGTGCGGCTCCCGTACGCGCACGCGACGGACGAGGCGTACTACGCGGCGGGCGCGTACATCGCGGACAACTGCGACCGCCTGCTGGCCGTGTGGGACGGGGCGCCGTCCCGGGGGCTGGGCGGCACGGCCGACATCGTCGAGTACGCCCGGGCGCTCGGGAAACCGGTGACGGTGATCTGGCGCGCGGGGGTGAAGCGCCCCTGAGACACGCCCTACCGGCGGTGCTGGACCAGCCAGTCGGTGTGCTGGGGGGAGACGACGCGCTCCGTCTCGTACACGGCCGTGGGCCACTGGGATTCCGTGACGACCGTCTCCATCGCCGTGTGCATCGCCGCCAGGTCCTCCTCCACCAACGAGTGCGCCGCGATCAGCGGCTGGTGGCGGCGGATCTCGCTCCAGGCGACCGACGCGGCCGCCGCGGCCGACAACAGCCCGGCCGCGGCCGGCGACCCGCCCACCGAGAACGCGCGCAGCGCGCCCAGCAGCAGGGCCAGCAGGGTGAGCGCCGCCGTGGTCGCGGACCACAGGGCCGTCGCCCGGCGCGACACCACCTGGCGGCGGTGGTACCAGTTCCGCTGCTCGATCAGCCGGTCCCGTACGTACGTCTCCTTACGCACCCGGAACGGCTTCTCGCGCAGCATCCGCATGGCCGGGGTGATGAGTTCCGAACCGGACGCCTTCTCCGCCTCGCGCGGATCCGCCCAGCCCACTTTCCGTAATTCCGCCAGGCCTTCCTCAAGCCGGGAAAGATAAGCGCCGTCGACATCCGGGGAAGCCGAGTCGAACGGCGCCCCGTGCACCGCGTAACGCCACGACATCGACTTGATGAACTCCGCCGCCGAACGGTTCAGCTGCCACTGGGACTTCGGGCGCCGCCGCGAGGCACGGTAGGTGACCACCAGCACACCCGCGTACGCCAGCGCGCTCAGCGCGCCCGCCGGCTGGAACGCCCCGCCGATCCGCCAGGTCCCGGGCAGCGCCGCCAGGCAGGCGCCGAGCACCAGCAGGAGCAGCTGGAGGCGCGTGGCCTGCACGGCCTCCCGCTGGCGGGCGACCGCCAGTTCGTCCGCGCGGTGGAACAGCGCCGGCAGGTCCGCGTTGCGGAAGACCATGCTCTGGAGCGGGCCGTGATACCCGGTCATGCGCACCCCCGTCTGCGGTTTTGTCGTCACTCGTTCGATGGAATGGCTTGTTCCGGGTCGATCGGGGAATACTGGCGCAACGCTTTTGTTTCGTCCGCATGCGCTTGATTTGCTGCAGGTGGCCACGAGAGTAAAGTCGTGCCGCCGACACCGCAACGGTGCGGTTTCCCGCCGATCTCCATGGATCGACTCATATCCCTCAAGGACGGCCGCCGTGAGCGCTCAGACCTCCGTGACCTTCGCCGCGAAGAAGAACCGCGTCCCCCTCGCCGAGCTCGATGCGCGCGGCGCGGACGCCGCGAAGAGGCTCAGCCGCGTCCTGCCCGCGGAGAGCGCCGCCCGTGAACAGCGCTCCGCCACGTTCAACTCCGCGCTCTAGACTGGCGGAATGACCGGACCCCTGGTCCCCTTCCGCGAGATCGTCCTCAAAGTCCACAGCCGCTGTGATCTCGCCTGCGATCACTGCTACGTCTACGAACACGCCGACCAGACCTGGCGCACCCGCCCGAAGGTCCTCACCGACGAGGCCCTCACCTGGACGGCCCGGCGACTGGCCGAACACGCCTCGGCCCACTCCCTGCCCTCCGTGTCAGTGATCCTGCACGGAGGGGAGCCCCTGCTGGCGGGCCCCGCACGGCTGCGCCGCATCTGCGCGGAACTCACCCGGGCCCTCGCCCCGGTCACCGCCCTCGACCTGCGGATCCACACCAACGGCGTCCAGCTCTCCGCCCGCCACCTCGACGTCTTCGACACGTACGGGGTCCGCGTCGGCATCTCCCTCGACGGCGACCGCGCCGCCAACGACCGGCACCGCCGCTTCGCCGACGGCCGCAGCAGCCACCCCCTCGTGCTGCGCGCACTCGACCTGCTGCACAGCGAGCGCTACCGCCACCTCGACCTCGGCCTGCTCTGCACCATCGACCTCGCCAACGACCCGGTCGCCGTGTACGACGCGCTCACCGCGCTCGACCCTCCCCGGATCGACTTCCTGCTGCCGCACGCCACCTGGGAGCACCCGCCGCCCCGGCCGCCCGGCGCCGCGCCCACCGCGTACGCCGAGTGGATCCTCGCCGCCTTCGACCGCTGGAACGGCCAGGGCCGGCCCCTGCCCGTACGGCTCTTCGAGTCCGTCCTGTCCACGCTGGCCGGCGGGCCCAGCCTCACCGAGTCCCTCGGCCTGGCGCCCACCGACCTCGTCGTCATCGAGACCGACGGCAGCCTCGAACAGGTCGACTCGCTCAAGAGCGCCTACGAAGGGGCCGCCGCCACCGGCTTCGACGTGTTCCGCCACACCCTCGACGACGTCGCCGCACACCCCGGCGTCCAGGCCCGGCAGCGCGGTATCGACGGCGTCAGCGCCACCTGCCGCACCTGCCCCGTCGTCCGCTCCTGCGGAGGCGGCCTCTACACGCACCGCTACCGGCCCGAGACCGGCTTCGACAACCCGTCCGTGTACTGCGCCGACCTCGAAGCGCTCGTACGCGGCGTCGAGGACCGCACCGCCGCAGCCCTCGCGTCGCCCGCCGTCACCGACCCGGCCGCGCTCGCCGCCGAGCAGGGCGAGCTGACCCGCTTCCTCCTCGCCCGGCTCAACAGCGAGATCAACGAGATCAGCGAGGTCAGCGAGGTCAGCGAGAGCGCGGAACGCGGCGGCGACGGCGGCTGGGCCGAGGCGTGGGAGCTCGCCGGGCGCGTCGAACGCGAGCGGCCCGACGCCCTCGACGACGTCCTCGCCCACCCGTACACCCGCACCTGGCTCCTCGCCGCCCTCGACGCCCTCCGCGCCCACCGCCCCGACGGACTCGACCCGGCACGGCAGCTGGCCCGGTACGTCGTCGCCGCCGCCGTACGGGCCGGCCTCGACACCCCCGTACGGCTCACCTGGAACGGCCGCTTCCTGAACCTGCCCACGCTCGGCACCCTCCGCGTCGAGACCCCCGGGCCCCTGGAGCTGCGGGCCACCGGCGCCGGCGGCCTCCTCGTACGGAACGCGGACGGCACCGAGCGGCACATCGCCGCGCCCGCCGAACCCGGCGCCGGCTGGTTCCCCGTCCGGCGCGTCGGCGGTCTCGCCATCGACTGCCACGACCCGTGGCGCGACTGCTACGCGACCCCCGCCACCGGCCCCCTCGACGCGCCCCGCTCCGCCGACTGGACCGGCCGGATCACCCGCGCCCTCGCCCTGCTGCGCCGCGCCGGGATCCGGGGCCCCGAGCAGTACCTCACCACCCTCACGCCGCTCACCGGAACCGAGCCCTCCGTCGGACGCCACGGCCCCGGCGCCCTCGGCGTCCCGTACGACGGCTCCCCCGAGGACCTCGCCCGCGCCCTCCTGCGCGGCCACCGCCGCGCCCGGCTCCGCGCCCTGCTCGACATCACGGACCTGTACGCCCTGGACGGCGCCTGGACCCACCCGTCGCCTTGGCACGCCACACCCGTCCCGCTGTCCACCCTGCTCGCCGAGACATACGAGCGCGTGGCCCTCGCGGCGTACGAACCCGGCCACGCGGAGCCCCTCGACCGGGCCCTGGACCTGCTGGAGAACGCCCCGGAACTCACCGTCGACGGCAAACTGCTCCTCTCCGGACTGCGCAAGGACGCGAAAGAGGCCCCGTACCGACGTTGACCGAAAAGGGCCGGTGAATGACCGGGCACCAGAGGCGTTGTGCGCACTCCGGTCCGTAATGATGAATGAGCTCGTATCCTTCCTTACCCACATCCCTGATACGGGTGTTCGTGTTCACAGCAGGACGGGGGTCGTGTGCACGCGTCACCACAGCAGAGAGCGGCGGACCATCGGCCGTACTTCTTCCTCAGCTATGCGCACACACCGCGCTACGCGGCCGGCGGTCCCGACCCGGACATGTGGGTCGAGCGGCTCTTCCGCGACCTGTGCGGCCATGTGATGGCCATGACCGACTTACCCGCCGGGGCGCCCGCCGGGTTCATGGACCGGGAGATACGCTCCGGCGAGGGCTGGTCGGAGCGGCTCGCCGAAGTCCTCGCCACCTGCAGGGTCTTCGTCCCCCTCTTCTCGCGCCGCTACTTCGCCAGCGTGATGTGCGGCAAGGAGTGGTACGCCTTCGCCCAGCGCGCGATCCTCCACACCGCCAAGCACGCCCACGCCGCCGACGCCATTGTCCCCGCCCTGTGGCTGCCCGTCCCGCCGGAACAGCTCCCCGGCCCCGCCGAACGCCTCCAGTTCAACCACCGGGCCTTCGGCGACCGCTATGTCACCGACGGCCTCTACGGGCTGATCAAACTCCGCATATTCGAGGAGGAGTACGAGCGGGCCGTCTACGAACTCGCCAAACGCATCGTCTCCGTCGCCGACACCACGCGCGTCGCGCCCGGCCGCCCCGTCGACTACCGGCAGGTACCCAGCGCCTTCGGACCCCCCGGCGGCGGCCCCCGCCCCTTCCAGGTCACCGTCGCCGCCCCCACCCACCACGACCTCCCCGAAGGCCGCGACCCCGCCTACTACGGCGACATGCCGCAGGACTGGAACCCCTACCACCCCGAGGCGGCCCGGCCCCTCGCCTACGTCGCCGAGGACCTCGTCCGGTCCCTCAACTACCAGGTGAGCGTCGCGTCCTTCGACCACGACACCGTCCCCCTCGACGCGAAGGCGCCCCCGTCCCGGCCCGAGATCCTGCTCGTGGACCGCTGGGCCCTCCAGGACGAGGAACGCCGCCGCCGGCTCGCCGCCTTCGACGCCGAGCACCGGCCCTGGGTGAGCGTCGTCGTCCCCTGGAACCGCGTGGACCAGCAGAGCCGCGCGGCCGAAACCGAACTCTCCGCGAAACTCGAAGAGACCATGCCCGTCAAGATGGGACAGGGCCGCGCCGCCGGCCGCGCCGCCGCACGGGGCGTCCCCAGCATGGAGGCGTTCGGCCAGCTCCTGCCCCAGGTCGTCGAGGCCGCCGCCCAGCAGTACCTGCGCCACGCCGCCGTCTACCCGCCGGCCCCCGCCGGCAGCCGCCCCACCGAACGGCCCCGGCTGCGCGGCCCGCTGCCCCAAGAGTTCGGCACCACGCACGCCATGCCCGAGACGCCCGACAGCGCGCCCGATGCGGAGGACCCGGATGACCGCCCGTCGTGATGGACGCATCGTCACCTTCTACTCCTACAAGGGGGGTACGGGACGGACGATGGCCCTGGCCAACACGGCCTGGATTCTCGCCGCCAACGGCAAGCGGGTGCTCGCCGTCGACTGGGACCTGGAGGCACCCGGCCTGCACCGGTTCTTCCACCCGTTCCTCGACCCGTCCACACTCGGCGCCACCACCGGCGTCATCGACCTCATCACCGAGTACGCCTGGGCCGCCACCAACCCCGTCCAGCGGCCCGACGACTGGCACCGCGACTACGCCCGCGTCCAGCCGCACGCCGTCTCCCTCACCCCCGAACTCCTCGGCTGGGAGTTCCCCGCGGGCGGCACCCTCGACTTCGTCTCCGCGGGAAGACAGAACCGCGAATACTCGGCCACCGTCTCCACCTTCGACTGGGACAACTTCTACGACCGGCTCGGTGGCGGCCACTTCTTCGACGCCCTGCGCGACGACATGAAGGCGAACTACGACTACGTCCTCATCGACAGCCGCACCGGCCTCAGCGACATCGCGGACATCTGCACCGTCCACCTCCCGGACGTGCTCGTCGACTGCTTCACGCTCAGCGACCAGTCCATGGACGGCGCCGCCGCCGTCGCCCGCCAGATCGACGAGCGCTACGGCGGCCGGGGCATCCGCGTCTTCCCCGTCCCCATGCGCATCGACGAGGGCGAGAAGGAGAAGGCCGACGCCGGGCGGGCCCTGGCCCGGCTCAAGTTCGACGGCTTCCCCACCGGGCTCACCGGCGACGAGCTCGCCGCCTACTGGGGCGCCGTCGAGATCCCGTACCGGCCCTACTACGCGTACGAGGAGACCCTCGCCACCTTCGGGGACGACGCGGGCATCGCGAACTCGCTGCTGTCCGCCTTCGAACGGCTCACCGCCGTCGTCACCGACCACCAGGTCACGGCCATGCCCACGGTCGAGGAGGAGGTGCGGCTGCGCATCCGCGACGCGTTCACCCGGCGCCGCCCCGCCCTGCCCACCGACCTCTTCCTGTCCTACGTCGCGGAGAACCGCATGTGGGCCGACTGGATCGAGTCGGTCCTCACCCGCGCCGGATTCCGCGTCGTCCCCCGCGATGTGTCGGCCGACCCGGAAACGGCCCCGGGGACGGCCCCGGGCGCGTCCGGCGGCGCGTCCGGCGGGGCGTCCGGCGGGGCGTCCGGCGGGTCCGATCCGTACGCGGCCGCCGACAACGCCGCCCGCACCGTGGTGCTGCTCTCCAGCGCCTACCTCAAGTCGGCGCGGGCCGTCGAGTTCTGGCGGCGGGCCGCCGCCGAGGAACCCGGCGGCGGGCGCCGCCACCTGCTGCCGCTGCGCGTCGGGGACGTACGCCTCACCGCCCCGTACATCGACCGCAACCCCGTCGACCTGTTCCGGCTCGACGAGGTCCACGCCACCGGTGTGCTGCTCCGCGCACTCGACCGGCCCGTGAAACACGCGGACGCCGTGGCCTCGCCCGGGCCGCGGTTCCCCGGGACCGTCCCCAAGATCTGGAACGCTCCGCCCCGCAACCCCGGCTTCACCGGCCGCTCCGTCGTCCTGGAGCGGATGCGCGACCAGCTCGGCGTCGGCATGGCCGTGGTCCTGCCGCAGCCGCAGACCCTGTACGGGCTCGGCGGCGTCGGCAAGACGCAGGTCGCCCTCGAGTACGTGCACCGCTTCATGGCCGACTACGACCTCGTGTGGTGGATCTCCGCCGAACGCCCCGACGACGTCGTCGCCGGGCTCGCCGAGCTGGCCGTACGGCTCGGCGCGCAGGTCGGCGAGGACATGGCGACCGCCTCGCAGGAGGCCGTCGACCTGCTGCGGCGCGGTGTGCCGTCCAACCGGTGGCTGCTCGTCTTCGACAACGCCGACGACCCGGACCAGCTCAAACGGTACTTCCCGAGCGGCGGCCACATCCTCGTCACCTCCCGCAACCAGGCCTGGTCCAGCCACGGCGACGCCCTGCCCATCGACGTGTTCCTCCGCGAGGAGTCCGTCGAACACCTCCAGCGGCGCGCACGCGGGCTCAGCGCCGAGGACGCCGACCGGGTCGCGGAGGCCGTCGGCGACCTGCCGCTCGCCGTCGAGCAGGCGGCGGCGTGGATCGCGGAGACGGCGACCCCGGTCTCCGCGTACCTGGAGCAGCTGGAGGAGGCCGCCGCCAGCACACTCGCACTCAACCAGCCGGCCGGCTACCCGGAACCGGTGGCGGCGACCTGGAACGTGTCGATCGAACGGCTCAAGGAACGCTCACCGGCGGCGGTGCGGCTGCTCCAGCTCTGCGCGTTCTTCGCGCCCGAGCCGATCCACGCCAACCTCCTGTACAGCAAGGAGATGATCGAGGCGCTCAAACCGTACGACCCGTCGCTCCAGGAGAAGCTGGTGCTGGGCCGGGTCATCCGGGAGATCGGGCGGTTCGCGCTGGCCAAGGTCGACCAGGTGTCCAACTCCATCCAGGTCCACCGGCTCGTGCAGGCCGTCATCCGGGCCCAGCTCACCGACGAGGAGAAGAACGAGGCACGGCACGCCGTCCACCGGGTGCTCGCCGGGGCCAGGCCCGACGACGACGAGCCGATCGACAACCCGTCGACCTGGCCCGCCTTCGCCACGATCTGGCCGCACCTGGCGACATCGGAGGCCCGGTTCTGCGACGAGCCCGAGACCCGGCGGCTCCTCATCGACCGGGTGCGGTACCTGTGGAAGCGCGGCGACTGGAAGTCCGCGTGGACGCTCGCCACGGAACTGCGCGACGCCTGGCGCGACATGCTCGGCGACAACGACCTCCAGTACCTCTACCTGCGCTTCCACCTCTCCAACATCCTGCGGTCGCAGGGCCGTTACGTGGAGGCGAAGGAGCTCGACGAGGTCACCCTGGAACGGCAGAAGGCCGTGCTGGGCCCCTCGCACCCGCACACGTACATGACGACCAGCGGCCTCGCCATGGACCTGGGCACCCTCGGCCAGTACGGCAGGGCCATGGAGCTGGCGACCGAGGCCCACGAGGGCTTCCAGCAGATCTTCCACGAGTCCCACCCGCGCACCCTGGCCGCCGCCAACAACCTGGCGCTCAACCTGCGCATGGTCGGGCAGTACGCGCGGGCGCGCGAGATCGACCAGGACGTCTTCGACCGGCGTACGGAGGTGCTGGGACCCGACCACCCGTACACCCTGTCGTCGGCGACGTCGCTCGCCCGTGACCTGCGGGAGGTGGGGCGGTACGAGGACTCGGTGGCGCTGCTGAGCCGTACGTACGCCGCGTACAAGGAGACCCTGGGGCGTACGTTCCCGGGCACGCTGGCGGCGGGCAAGAGCCTCGCCGTGTCGCTGCGGCGCGCCGGGCTCATGGAGGACGCGCGGCGCCTGACGACGGCGACCCGCAACCGGTACCGGGCCAAGTACACGTCGGCCAACCCCGACTCGCTGGCCTGCGACCTGAACCTCGCCGCCGACCTGTACGCGGCCGGGGAGCCGGTCGCGGCGCGGGACCTGGCGCAGGAGGTCGTCGACCAGTACACGAAGGTGCCGGGCGAACGGCACCCGTACACCCTGGCCGCCATCAACAACCTGGGCATCTACCAGTGGGGCTGCGGCGCGCCGGAGGTCGCCGAGCAGCTCCTGCGGGGGGCGCTCGGGACGATGCGGGCGGTGCTGGGGGAGCGGCATCCGCACGCGCTGTTCTGCACGGTGAACCTGGCGAACGCCAAGGCGGACCTGGGGGAGCTGGAGGAGGCGCTGGACATCGAGCGGCGTGCGGTGGGGGCGCTGCGGGAGGTGCTGGGCGCGCACCACCCGGAGGTGCTGGCGGTGGCGTCCAACATGTCGGTCACGCTGGGGGCGCTGGGGCGGAAGGGGGAGGCGGGGCGGCTGCGTGCGGAGACGGCCGGCGAGCTGTCCCGGCTCCTGGGCGACGACCACGCCCTGACCCGCCTCGCCCGCGACGAACGCCGCGTCCACCGCGACCTGGAGCCGCTGGCGGTGTGACGGCATCCGGTACCGGTTCTGTCCCCTATCCCGCCCCTTCCCGAACCGGGGCTCCGCCCCAGACCCCGTTGTCGCGCCTGTGGGGGTACCCCCTGCTCGAAGAGCTTGGGGGAGTTTGAGGAGCGGGGGTTCGGGGGCGGAGCCCCCGATTCGGGAAGGGGCGGGGTAGGGGAAAGAACTGCCGCCCGGACTCCTCTTCAGGCCGCGGCCAGCAGCCACGTCAGGACGCTCGGCAACGCGTGCAACGCGTCGAAGTGGGCGGCGGCCGGTTCAAGGACCGCGCGGGCGCGGGGAATGCGCCGCGCCAGCCAGCGGGAGTGGCCGGGCGGGGAGAACACGTCCTGTTCGCCGTGCCAGAGCAGGACCTCCCCGGGGATGTCCGCCGGGTCGAACCCCCACGGGCCGCAGAACGCCAGCGCGTCGTCGATCCAGCCGTACGGGGACGTCCGCAGCGCCTCCTGGTAGTTGCGGAGCAGCATGGAGCGGACGCCCGCGTCCTTGACGACCAGCCGGTCCGGGAGCGTCAGTTCGCGGTGGAGGTCCTCCAGAAGCTGGACCGGGTTCTTCCGGATCGCCTCCGCACGGGGCGTGAGGCGTGCGGCGACCCCGTCCGGGTCCACCGTCGCGGCCTCGTACTCGCGGACGTTGTGCGCGGTCATGCCCTCGAACCAGTCGAGCCCGTCCGCGTCCCGGGGCGCAAGCGTGACGAGCGTGGCCGTCCGGGTGACCCGCTTCGGCAGGAGCGCCGCGCAGGCCAGGGCGTGCGGGGCGCCGCCCGAGCGGCCCACCACGGCGAACCGCTCCAGGCCGAGCGCGTCGGCGATGGCGGTCACGTCGTGGACCACGTCCGCGACGGTGCGGCCCGGCAGCCGGTCCGAACCGCCGTACCCGGGGCGGTCGTACGCGATGAGCTGCATACCGCGCTGATACAGCACCATCCCGCGCGGCGCCGGGCCGAGTCTGCTGCCGGGCGTTCCGTGCAGCAGGAACACGGGGCTGCCGCGCGGGTCGCCCAGGCGTTCCACCATCAGATGCCGGCCGTCCGCCGTGCGCACCCGCCCTCGCACGAATCCCGCCTCCTTCGCCGCCTCGTTTGATGATGTCCCATCAGGAACCGGAGGGAAACGGAGAAGGAACCGGACAGGACTAGTCCTCACACCCCGCCGAGGGCCCCGTCGCACGCGGTGTTCGCAGTCGGAACCGACCACTGGTGACCGGGGGTAGCCCGGTGCGCCGGGGGCGCGGTGTGCGCATCGTGTGCGCGTCCTGAAGTCGACCTTGTGTGCTACCCGTTGGTATCGGAATAGTGGTCGGCCCATCCTCCGTGCCAGGGCACCCCACGCGCCCGGCACGGCCCCCACAGGAGGTCGATGTTGAAGCACCGACGTATATCCAGGAAGCGTGCGGCCGTCTCCGGTGGCGCCGTTGTGGCGTTGCTGGGAGCGGCGGTCACCTTCCAGACTGCGAACGCCAGCGACGACGTACCGCAGTTCGAGGCCCGGGTCCTGTCCGCCGACGCGGCCGGAAAGCTGGCCTCCTCGCTCGACGCGAAGCTCACCGACGGTGACACCGCCGGCGCCTACTACGACGCGGAGTCCCGCACCCTCGTGGTCACCGTCGTCGACGAGGGCGCCGCCGCGACCGTCCGTCAGGCGGGCGGCACCGCACGGGTCGTCGAGCACTCACTCGCCGAACTGAAGTCGGCGCGGCAGACGCTGAAGACCCGGGCGACCATCCCGGGCACGTCGTGGGCCGTGGACCCCGTCACGAACAAGGTCGTCGTCACCGCCGACAGCACTGTCAAGGGCGCGTCCTGGGAGAAGCTCGACCAGGTCGTGAAGGGGCTCGGCGGCAAGGCGGAGCTCAAGCGGGCCGCCGGCACGTTCACGCCGTTCGTCGCCGGTGGCGACGCCATCCACAGCGGCGGCGGCCGCTGCTCCCTCGGCTTCAACGTCGTCAAGGACGGCGAGCCGCACTTCATCACGGCCGGCCACTGCGGCGACACCGGCTCCTCGTGGTCGGACACACGGGGCGGCGAGCCCGTCGGCACGATGGTCGACTCGCAGTTCCCCGGCAACGACTTCGCGCTGGTCAAGTACGACAAGGACGTCGAGCACCCGAGCGCGGTCAACCTGTACGACGGCGGCTCCCAGGAGATCACCCAGGCCGCCGATGCGACCGTCGGCATGCGGGTGACCCGCAGCGGCTCCACCACGCAGGTGCACGAGGGCGAGGTCACCGGCCTCGACGCGACCGTCAACTACGGCAACGGCCAGATCGTCGAGGGCCTCATCCAGACCACGGTCTGCGCGGAGCCCGGCGACAGCGGCGGCTCGCTCTTCTCGGGCGACGCGGCCGTCGGTCTCACCTCCGGCGGCAGCGGTGACTGCACCTCCGGCGGTACGACGTTCTTCCAGCCGGTGACGGAGGCCCTGGAGGCGTACGGGGCGCAGATCGGCTGACAGGCGGTTCGGAGCGCGGGGCCCGTACGGTGCGATGGTTCACCGTGCGGGCCCCGCCGCGTCAGGTGCCGATCGGCTTGCCCGGCGTGCCGTTGTCGCGGCGCAGCGACGACACCACCAGGGTGACCACCGCGCCGGCTGCCGCCCAGATCGACAGCACCTGGAGCGAGCCCGAGATCGCGTTGCCCTTGAAGTACGCGATCGAGCGCGCCGCCCAGGTGCCCGCGCCCGGCGGCATGGCAGGGCCGATCGCCCGCCAGAAGTCGGGCAGCATCGGGTACGGGAAGGCACCGCCCGCGCTCGGGTTGCCCGCGACCACGATGATCAGGATGGCCAGGCCGATCCCGACGATCCCGGTCAGCGCCTGGAGGGCGAGGGTGAGCGCGCCGACCGCGAAGACCACCAGCGCGCCCAGGCCCCACAGGGCCGCCACGCTGCCGGGCAGCGCGCCGAGTACGGGCCCGACGATGAGCGCGCCGCCCAGGCCGCCGAGGATCGCCGAGAGCGCGAGGACGGCCAGCCGGATGGTCGCGCGCTGGATGTTCATGGGCCGGGCGCCCGCGCTGATCGCCAGGACCGAGGCGAGCAGATAGCCGCCCACGGACCAGCCCACGACGAGGTAGAACGCGGACAGCCCGTTGAAGTCGTCGCCGGACGCCGGGGCCACGTCGAGGGTGCGGACCGTGCGGCGCTGGGGCAGCTCCGCCGCCGTGACGATCCGCTCCAGGGCGGAGGCGAGGACCGTTCCGCTGCCGGAGGCGACGAGCAGGGTGTCGGTGGTGCCCTCGGGGTTGAGTACGAGGGCCCCGTAGATCTTCCGTTCGAGGATCTGCTTCCTGGCGTCCGCCTCGTCGGTCACCGCCCGCGCGTCGAGCGGGTCGCCGGGCAGCCGGTTCAGCCGCTCGGCGGCCTGCTCCCCGCCGGGGCCGGGTGCGGCGACCCCGAAGGGGACGTTCCTGGGCGTGGGGTCGTGCAGGGCGCCCACGTAGGAGGCGATGAACAGGAGCTGGAGCGCGAGGACGCCGACGACCAGCAGCGCGGCCCTGGGCGTGACGGCGCTTCGCACCTCGGAGGCGAGCGTCATGCCCCCACGCTCCGGGTCGCGGCCCGTTTTCGCAGGTGGGGCGGGTCCGAATGGCGGACACCCATGATGTCGTACAGACGTTCGAAACTTGGTCTATGGTGGTGGAGGGGGAGGTGAGGTTCGGATCGATCCAGGAGGTGCGGGTGCCCGGGTTCACGCATCTGCACACCGTTTCGGGCTTTTCCCTGCGATACGGGGCCTCGCACCCGGAGCGGCTGGTCGCCCGTGCCGCCGAACGGGGCATGGACGCGGTCGCGCTGACCGACCGCGACACCGTCGCCGGAGCCGTACGGTTCGCCCAGGCCTGCGCCAAGGAAGGCGTACGGCCCCTGTTCGGCGCCGGCCTCGCGCTCGGCGACCGTGCCGCACCGGAGCCCGCCGCCCCCACCGAGCGGCGCCGCACCCCCGTGCGCGGCGGCGCCTTCGTCGACGAGTCCGCGCCCCGCGCGGTCTTCCTGGCCCGCTCCCGGCGCGGCTGGGCCGCCCTGTGCCGGCTGATCAGCGCCGCCCACGCGGCGGCCGGGACCTCGGCCGCCACCGCGACCGGCGCCCCCGTCCTGCTGCCCTGGGCCGACAACCACGGCGACGACCTGACCGTCCTGCTCGGCCCCGACTCCGACGTCGGCCGCGCACTCGCCGCGGGCCGCCCCGACCGCGCCGCCCGGCTCCTCGCCCCCTGGCGCGAGGTGTACGGCGACGCGCTGCGCCTGGAGGTCGTCCACCACGGCCGCACCGGCACCGGGCCCGGCTCGCTCCGGCAGGCCGCCCGCACCCTCGGCTTCGCCGCCGACCAGCGCGTACGCCCCGTCCTCAGCAATGCCGTACGGTACGCCGACCCCGGCCAGGGGCCGGTGGCCGACGTCCTCGACGCGGCCCGCCGCCTCGTGCCCGTCGACCCGCGCCGCGGCCTCGACAGCGGCGAGCGCTGGCTCAAGGACCCCGCCGCCATGGCCGGCGTCGCCGAGCGCGTCGCGGAGGCCGCCGGGCTGCGCCGCGACTCCGCGCACCGGCTGCTCACCCTCACGGAGGAGACGGCCGCGGCCTGCCTCGTCGACCCCGAGGACGACCTCGGCATCGGCACCGTCCACTTCCCCGAACCCCACCTCGTCGGCGCCCACCGCCGCACCGCCGAACGCGTGCTGCGCTCCCGCTGCGCCGCCGGGATGGTGCTGCGCCGCCACGACCGGAAGCGGGAGTACTGGGCCCGCCTGGAGGACGAGCTGCGCACCGTCGAACGGCTCGGGTTCGCCACGTACTTCCTCACCGTCGCCCAGGTCGTCGACGACGTACGGGACATGGGCATCCGGGTCGCCGCGCGCGGCTCGGGCGCCGGCTCCCTCATCAACCACCTGCTCGGCATCGCCCACGCCGACCCGGTCGAACAGGACCTGCTGATGGAGCGGTTCCTTTCGGTGCGGCGGCCCGCGCTGCCCGACATCGACATCGACGTGGAGTCCGCCCGCCGCCTGGAGGTCTACCGCGCGATCCTCGACCGGTTCGGGCCCGAGCGGGTCGCCGCCGTCGCCATGCCCGAGACCTACCGCGTCCGCCACGCCGTACGGGACGTGGGCGCCGCCCTGTCCATGGACCCGGCCGACATCGACCGCATCGCCAAGGCCTTCCCGCACATCCGCGCCCGCGACGCCCGCGCCGCCCTGGACGAGCTGCCCGAGCTGCGCCACCTGGCGGGCGAGCGCGAGAGGCACGGGAAGCTGTGGGAGCTGGTCGAGGCGCTGGACGCGCTGCCGCGCGGCGTCGCCATGCACCCGTGCGGCGTCCTGCTCTCGGACGCGTCCCTGCTCTCCCGCACCCCCGTGGTGCCCACCAGCGGCGAGAGCTTCCCCATGTCCCAGTTCGACAAGGACGACGTGGAGGAGCTCGGGCTGCTCAAGCTCGACGTCCTCGGCGTCCGTATGCAGTCCGCGATGGCGCACGCGGTCGCGGAGATCGCGCGCACGACGGGGGAGCGGATCGACATCGACGACCCCGCGCGGGTCAGGCCGGGCGACCCGGCGACGTACCGGCTCATCCGGTCCACCGAGACGCTCGGCTGCTTCCAGATCGAGTCGCCGGGCCAGCGCGATCTGATCGGCCGGCTCCAGCCGTCGACCTTCCACGACCTGGTCGTCGACATCTCGCTGTTCCGGCCGGGCCCGGTCGCGGCCGACATGGTCCGCCCGTTCATCGCCGCCCGGCACGGCCGCGCACCCGTCCGCTACCCGCACCCGGACCTGGAGGAGGCGCTGGCGGAGACGTACGGGGTCGTGGTCTTCCACGAGCAGATCATCAAGATCCTGGACATCATGACCGGCTGCGGCCGCGAGGAGGCTGACGCGGTACGGCGCGGGCTCTCCGACCCCGAGTCGCAGGGGCGCATCAAGGTGTGGTTCGCGCGGCAGGCGCGGCGGAAGGGGTACGCGGACGAGGTCGTGGCGCACACCTGGGAGATCGTCGAGGCGTTCGGCTCGTACGGCTTCTGCAAGGCGCACGCGGTCGCGTTCGCCGTGCCGACCTACCAGTCGGCGTGGCTGAAGGCCCATCACCCGGCGGCCTTCTACGCCGGGCTGCTCACCCACGACCCGGGCATGTACCCGAAGCGGCTGCTGCTGGCGGACGCGCGGCGGCAGGGCGTTCCGGTGCTGCCGCTGGATGTGAACCGGTCGGGGACCGCACACCGTATCGAACTGGTGTCTGATCGTGTGTCTGGTTCGTCCCGTACATGGGGATTGCGGCTTGCGCTGTCCGACGTCCACGGGATCAGCGAGGCCGAGGCCGCCCGTATCGAGGCCGGGCAGCCGTACGCGTCCCTGCTGGACTTCTGGGAGCGGGCCCGCCCCAGCCGGCCCGTCGCCGAACGGCTCGCCCAGGTCGGCGGACTCGACGCGTTCGGCGCCAACCGCCGCGACCTGCTGCTCCACATCGCCGAACTCCGCCGTATGCAGCGCGGCACCGGCTCGTACGGCGACCAGCTGCCGCTCGCCGGCGGCCGCAGGTCCGCGCCGCTCGGGCTGCCCGACCTAACCGACGCCGAACGGCTCAGCGCCGAGCTGGGCGTTCTGTCCATGGACGCGTCCCGGAACCTGATGACCGACCACCAGGCCTTCCTGGAGGAGCTCGGCGTCGTCACCGCCCAGCGGCTGCGCACCGCCAAGCACGGCCAGACCGTGCTGGTCGCGGGCGCCAAGGCGGCCACCCAGACCCCGCCCATCCGCTCCGGCAAGCGGGTCATCTTCACGACCCTGGACGACGGCACGGGCCTGGTCGACCTGGCGTTCTTCGACGACAGCCACGAGCGCTGCGCCCACACGGTCTTCCACTCCTGGCTGCTGCTGGTGCGCGGGGTGGTCCAGCGGCGCGGCCCGCGCAGCCTCAGCGTGGTCGGCTCGGCCGCCTGGAACCTCGCCGAACTCGTCGAACTGCGCCACCAGGGCGGCCTCGACGCGGTCGCCGCCCGCCTGGCGGAACCCGGCCCGGCCGCCACGGGTCCTGCCGCCGGCCCCGCCTCCGGCACCGACCGCCGCATCACGATGCCCACCGGGTACGAGATGCACCCCTGGGCCGACCTGCGCCCGGCGGGCGATGCCGCCGCACCGGGGCGCAAGCTATGGCACCAGAGCCAGGGAAGCGCGGGGTGAGGTGCGCATGATCCTCTACGTACGCTTCAAGCCGCCGGCACCGGCCGCCGATGTCGCCGGGGGCGCGGGCGCGGGCGGCGGGGCCGCGGGCGGGGCCGCGGGTGTGGGCGCCGGGGGCGGTGCCGAGGCGATGCTGCCGCACCTGCTCGCGCTGCTGGGCCAGTTCACGCCGGTCGTGCAGGCCGAACCGCCGGACGCCGCACTCGTCGATCTGCGCGGCGCCGTACGGTACTTCGGGCGCGGCCCCGCCGAACTGGCCGCGCTGATCCGGGTCCGGGCGCTCGCCCTGTACGGCGTGGACTGCGTCATCGGCGCCGGGCCCAACCCGATGCTGGCCCGCATGGCCGCGCGTGAGGCCGGGCCCGGCACGACACGGGTGGTGGGCGACGACCCGGCCGTGTTCCTGCGCGACCGGCCGGTCGACGCGCTCGACGGCGTGGGCCGCACCACCGCCCGTACCCTCCGCGCGTACGGCCTCGACACGGTCGGGCGGGTCGCGGACGCCCCGCTCGCCGTGCTCCAGCGGATCGTCGGCGCACGCGCCGGGCGCGAACTGTGGGAGAGGGCGCGGGGCATTGACCGCACCCCGGTCGTCCCGAACGGCGCCGCACGCTCCGTCGCCGCCGAACGCGCCTTCCCGCGCGACGAACTGGACCGCGACCGGCACCGCCGCGCGCTGCTCTCGCTGGCCGAGGAACTGGGCGCGCGGATGCGCGGCGAAGCCCAGGTGTGCCGCGCGCTCACCCTCACCGTCCGGTACGCCGACCGGACCACCACCACCCGCGAGCGCACCCTGCCGGAGCCGACCGCGCACTCGGCGGCGCTCACCTCCGTCGCGTACGCCCTCTACGACGGGCTCGGACTGCAGCGCGCCCGCGTGCGCGGCCTCGCGCTGCGCGCCGAGGGCCTGATGCGGGCCGAGCAGGCCGCGCACCAGCTCTCCCTCGACCCGGCCGACGAGAAGGCCCGCCGCCTGGAGGAGGTCGCGGACCGGGCGCGGGCACGGTTCGGGCCCGGCGTGATCATCCCCGGCTCCCTCGCCGCATAGCGGCCGCGGCGGCACCGGGGCAAGTTTTACCGACGCGTAACTTCCCTCTTACCGCTACTCGTACGTAACTTGGCCGAAGCACGACACACGGCGCCCCACGCCGGGTGCCGTGCGACCCCCATCAGTGGTCCGGGCCGCTGGGGCGTACCGCCATCGCCCTGTTTCTTGAGCCGCGAGGAGACCACTCGATGCTGCCCCCACGTATACGGATCCGCCGCGCCCTCAGAGCGCTCACCGTCCTGCTCCTGACGGCCGCCGCGATCCTGCTCCCCTCCGGCGCGGCGAGCGCCGACAGCGCGCCCGGTTCGGGCTGGAACGACTACGGCTGCAAGCCGTCCGCCGCGCACCCGCGCCCCGTCGTCCTGGTGCACGGCACCTTCGGCAACTCCGTCGACAACTGGCTCGGCCTCGCCCCCTACCTGGTGCGGCGCGGCTACTGCGTCTTCTCGCTCGACTACGGGCAGCTCCCCGGCGTGCCGTTCTTCCACGGCCTCGGGCCGATCGCCAAGTCGGCGGAGCAACTCGACGCGTACGTCGACAAGGTCCTGGCCTCGACCGGCGCCGCCGAGGTCGACATCGTCGGCCACTCGCAGGGCGGCATGATGCCCCGTCACTACCTCAAGTTCCTCGGCGGCGCCGACAAGGTGAACGCCCTCGTCGGCCTCGCGCCCGACAACCACGGCGCCTCCCTGATGGGGCTCACCAGGCTGCTGCCGCACTTCCCCGGCGTGGCCGACCTCATCGACGAGAAGACGCCCGGCCTGGCCGACCAGGTGCCCGGCTCCGCCTTTCTCCAGAAGCTCAACGAGGGCGGCGACACCGTCCCCGGCGTCCGCTACACCGTCATCGCCACCAAGTACGACCAGGTGGCCACGCCCTACCGGTCGAACTTCCTCGACGGGCCCGGTGTCCGGAACGTACTCCTCCAGGACCTCTGCCCCGTCGACTTCTCCGAGCACGTGGCGATAGGGCTGTTCAGCCGGATCGCGTTCCACGAGGTGGCCAACGCCCTCGACCCGGCGCGGGCCACCCCGACGACGTGCGCGTCCGTCCTGGGCTGACGGTTCAGGAGGACATCCGGCGGCGGGCGGCTCCGAACAGCAGCGCGGCGCCCGCCGCCAGCACGACGGCACCGCCGACGGCCAGGTACGGGGTGCTGCCGGAGCCACCGGTGGCGGCGAGGTCCGGCGTGCCGCCGGGGCTCGGGTCGGCCGCCACGGGCGAGGGCGCGCCGGCGCTCTTGAGCTCGGGCGCGTTGCCGGGCGTCGTGCCGGCCGTCGTGCCGGGCGCCGCACTGCTCGGCGCGGTCGACGGCCGGGCGTCACCGCCGTGGCTGTCACCGCCGTGGCCGCCGTGGTCCACGGTCGACTTGTCGGCGTTGTCGGCGATCTGCTGGTCGGTGGGCGCGGACGCCGTCGGCCCCGGGTCGGCCGCGGCCCCGCCGAACACGACGTCGGAGCAGGTGTAGAACGCCTCGGGGGAATCGGAGCGCTGCCAGATCGAGTAGACGAGGTGCCGGCCCGACCTCTCCGGGACGGTGCCCCGGATGACGTACGCGCCGTTCTCCAGCTTCGGGTCCTTGGCCGTGGCGAACGGCTTCTCCTCCAGGTCCGCCCATGTCAGCGGCTTGGACGGGTCGTAGCCGTCCTTGGTGAGGTACAGCTCGAACGAACCGCGGTGCGGGGCCGTCGCCTTGTAGCGGAACGTGTGACCGCCCGCGCTCAGCGGACTGGCGGGCCAGTCGGCGCGCGGCAGGTCGAGGCCCTTGTACTTGTCGCGGCCCGCGCTGCACAGCTCGCCGTCCGGGACGATCTCGCGGTGGCGGCCCGCGGCGTCCCCGATGTTGACCTCGTTCCAGTCGTAGAACGCCTGCGTGCCGCCGGCCGCGACGGCCGCCTTGCACGCCTCCGACCGGGGGTTCTCGGGCCCTTCGGCGTGGCACGCGGCCACCCGGCTGACCGGGTCCGTCATCGAACCGTGCGCGACGGCGGGCGCGGCACCCGGCCCGACCAGCAGCACCGGAACGGCGGCAAACGCGAGAGCCGCGGTCGCGGCCGCGGTACGGGAAGCAGAAGCAGACATGGGGAGGGATCTCCTTCGCGGAACGCGGGTGTGGGGGGTTCGGCCCCGGGGGAACGGCCCGGGGCGGCGACGGGCGGCGGACGGACAAACCGGCGCGGCCCCCCGACAGCACCGATGGCCCGACCGGCCCGACGATCAGCAAACTAGCCCGTCGCCCCCATGAAATCGCCTGCTCAGAGCCCCAGAAGCC
Source organism: Streptomyces sp. TRM64462 (assembly GCF_013362995.1). GTDB lineage: Bacteria > Actinomycetota > Actinomycetes > Streptomycetales > Streptomycetaceae > Streptomyces. The sequence continues at coordinate 38,096 of NZ_JABWDV010000389.1, forward strand.
GATCTTTATGGTCGGCTTAAGGAACGGCTAAGAGCCCCCTCAGAAAACGCCGGTGCCGCACCACCGGACGACGTCGTGGAGCGGCGTGCCGAAGGCCCCTACGACCGTGTCCGCTACCGCAGGTCGCTGCCCTGACGGGCCCGCAGCTCCAGTGTGTCCAGGGCCTCGCGGGCCCGGGTCGCTGCCTGCGGGTCGCGGGTCGTGAGGCCGCTCGCTGCGAACTCGTCCTCGTCCAGGCGGAGTACGAGGCTCCGGTCCGCCGACACCCACAGGTCGAGGTCCAGGTCCTCGACCACCACCTCGCCGGGTGTGACCGTCGCGGGCCGTGTGATGTCGCAGTACCAGCCCTTCAGGGTGCCGTCGGCCGCCCGGACCTCCTTCACCGAGTACCACCGGTCCCGCCAGTAGTGCTCCGTGAACACATCGCCCGGCTCGAAGCGTACGAACCCGAAGTCCCGGACCCCTTCGCCCGCCCACGCCGCGCGGACCGTCAGCACCGTACCGTCGTCGGAGACGACCTCCGCCGCGTACCGGATCTTCGTGCGCCCCGCCTTCAGCAGGACGACCTCAACCGAGCGCCCTGACATACGTCACCTCCGTCGCGCACCTCTCGTAGCCGAACCACTCGTTGACCGCGAGCATCGGGCCGTTGCCGGCGTCGTTGTTCGTGAACGCGTCCGTGTAGCCGGCCGCGCGGGCCCGGCGCAGCGAGTCCGTCTTGGCCAGCTTCGCCAGGCCGCGGCTCCGGTGGGCGCGCACCGTGCCCGTCATGCCCGTGACGTAGCGCGTCCGCCCGTCCACCTCCGCGATCGTGAACGCCGCGACCTCCCCGTCCACCAGGACCACGGACGTCAGCTCGTGGTCCGCCAGCGGGTTGCGCCAGGTGTGCCGCAGCCAGTCGTCGAAGTCGGCGAGCTCCGTGGCGATGTCCGACGGCTCGTCCGCCGTCACCTCCGCGTCCGCGAGGAACAGCGGGCGCGGATCGGCCGCGAAGTCCGCGGCCGTGCGCAGCTCCACCCCGTCCGGCAGCGGGTCCGGCAGCTCGGGCAGCGGGGCGTTCACCAGGTCCAGCCGCTGGAAGTGCGCCGAGCGGGCCGGCCGGTAGCCGCGCCGCTCCGCGAACGCGCGGACCTCCGGGCGGTCCGCCGCCATCGCGTACACGGCCGTCGCGCCGTGCGCCGCCAGGTGCTCCTCGGCCGCCCGCAGCAGCAGCCCGCCGGCGCCCCGGCCCCGGTGGTCCGGGTGGACGTGCGGGGTGGTGGCCGACTGGCCCGGGTCACGGCTGTCGTAGGCGATCCCGACGTGCGCCGTGCCGATCACCTCACCGTCCAGCTCGGCCACCAGCAGCCGGTACCTCTGCGCCGGGTTGGCGTTCTCCAGGCCGTACAGCAGGGACTCGGCCGTGCTCACCAGGTACGGCACGGACGCCTGCCGCACCGCCGCCACGGCCGGGGCGTCCTCGGGGCGGACGTCACGAACGATCACTGTCATGTACGGGCACGCTACGCGGGCCGCCCACGGCTCGCCTCTTCTTTTCCCCCGGTGCGGGACAATCGCCACGTGACCTTGAAGATCGTCCTCGACCAGGAATCGGCGGCGGCGCCGTACGAGCAACTGCGCGCCCAGATCGCCGAGCAGGCCCGGAGCGGCCGGCTGCCCGTCGGCCACAAGCTGCCCACCGTCCGCGGACTCGCCCAGGATCTGGGCCTCGCGGCCAACACCGTCGCCAAGGCGTACCGCGCGCTGGAGACCGACGGGGTGATCGAGACACGTGGCCGCGCCGGGACGTTCGTCGCCGCCGCCGGTTCCGCCGCGGAGCGCCGCGCCGCGGCGGCCGCGGCGGCGTTCGCGGCGGAGGCCCGCCGCCTGGGCCTCACCCACGCGGAGGCCCGATCCGCCGCGACAGAAGCCCTGCGAGCCGTCTACGGCCCCTGACGCACACGGGGCAGGTCGGCGGCGCCCCGGGCAGGCGGCGCCCCGGGCCGGTTACAAGTACAGGCCCGCGGATTCACGGCGGGACGCGGGGAGGGTGGTGGGGCTGGTGCCGCGGCGGAGGGCGTACAGCTCCGCCAGCGTCGCGCCCTCGCGGCCGATGCCGTCCTCGCGGCCCAGCCACGCCACCGCCTCCGACCGCGTCAGCGGGCCGACCTCCACACGGGCCAGGCAGCGGCCCGGGCGGACCACGGCGGGGTGCAGGCGCTCCAGGTCCTCGTTGGTCGTGACCCCCACGAGGACGTTCCGGCCCTGCCCCAGCAGACCGTCCGTCAGGTTCAGGAGCCGCGACAGTGCCTGCCCCGCCGCGTGCTTCGCCTCGCCGCGGATCAGTTCGTCGCAGTCCTCCAGCAGCAGGAGCCGCCACCGGCCCTTCTCCGTGCCGTCGTCCTCGCCGATCGCGATGTCCATGAGATAGCCGATGTCACCGAACAGCCGCTCCGGGTCCAGGACGCAGTCCACCTGGCACCAGTCACGCCACGACCGGGCCAGTGTGCGCAGCGCGGACGTCTTGCCCGTGCCCGGCGGGCCGTGCAGGAGCAGCAGGCGGCCCGCGATGTCGTCGGGCGTGACCTTCATCAGGCCGTCCAGCGCGTCCGCCACCGGCGCCGTGTAGTTGGGCCGGACCTCGTCCCAGGCGCCCGCCGCGATCTGCCGGGTCGTGCGGTGCGGGCCGCGCCGGGGCGACAGGTACCAGAACCCCATGGTGACGTTCTCCGGCTGCGGCTCCGGTTCGTCCTGGGCGCCGTCCGTCGCGGCGGCGAGGATCCGGTCGGCCAGCTCCGCGTCGACCGCGGTGACCGTCACGTCCGCGCCCCGGTTCCAGCGGGACACCAGCAGCGTCCAGCCGTCGCCCTCCGCCAGGACGGCGCTGCGGTCGTCGCCGCGGGCGGTGCGCAGCACCCGGGCGCCCGGCGGCATCAGGGTCGAACCGGACTTGACGCGGTCCAGGGTGCGGGTGCGCGAGTACGGCTGCTCGCCCGTCGTGAAGCGCCCGAGGAAGAGCGCGTCCACGACATCAGAGGGGGAATCGCTGTCGTCGACGGTGAGCCGGATCGGCAGCGCGTCCTGAGGGTTGGCAGACATGCGCCCCATGAT
>NZ_JABWDV010000390.1 GCF_013362995.1 Streptomyces sp. TRM64462
CCAGTTGCGCGCCCGCCAGCTGGGCGCCCACCGCGTCGCCGCACAGCAGGTCCACGCCCATCGCCCGCAGCGAGCCCGCCACCGGGCCGCCCGACGGGCCGTAACAGGCGTGCTGCCCCGCCGTGAACACCGTGTCCGCCGCCAGCTCCAGCGGCACCAGCAGCCCCGCGATCGGCCAGAAGCCCCGCTCCCGGCCCGCCAGCGCGTACGCCGCCGCGAAGACCGCCGCCGCGACCACCAGGACGGCGGTGAGCGGCAGCGGCACCCGGGACAGCAGCACATGGGAGGCGACGGACAGCGTCACGACCAGTGCCGTGAAAATCGCCGCCCGTAGCCCCCTCAGCTGGGTCCCGGTCATGTCGTCCATCGTCCGAGAGTGTGCCACGGCACGCTGTAAGGGTCTCCTAAAGTTCCGGTCGGGCTCGCGGTCGGGCTCACCCCCGCCGTCCGTCCACAGGACGCTCCTGTGTCACTGCGGAGTCGTAGACTTCCGAGCTGTCCCCCTCTCTCCCGACGCTCCCGACCCCCGGAGGCCCCAGCCGTGTCGAAGCCGCCGTTCACGCACCTTCACGTGCACACCCAGTACTCGCTGCTGGACGGTGCCGCGCGGCTCAAGGACATGTTCAACGCGTGCAACGAGATGGGCATGACCCATATCGCCATGAGCGATCACGGCAACCTCCACGGGGCGTACGACTTCTTCCACTCCGCGCAGAAGGCCGGGATCACACCGATCATCGGCATCGAGGCGTACGTCGCCCCCGAGTCCCGGCGCAACAAGCGCAAGATCCAGTGGGGCCAGCCACACCAGAAGCGCGACGACGTCTCCGGCTCCGGTGGTTACACCCACAAGACGATCTGGGCGGCGAACGCGACGGGCCTGCACAACCTGTTCCGGCTCTCCTCCGACGCGTACAAGGAGGGCTGGCTGCAGAAGTGGCCGCGTATGGACAAGGAGACCATCGCCCAGTGGTCCGAGGGGCTCATCGCCTCCACCGGCTGCCCCTCGGGCGAGCTCCAGACGCGGCTGCGCCTCGGCCAGTTCGACGAGGCACTCAAGGCCGCGTCCGACTACCAGGACATCTTCGGCAAGGACCGCTACTTCCTGGAGCTGATGGACCACGGCATCGAGATCGAGCGCCGCGTCCGCGACGGCCTCCTGGAGATCGGCAAGAAGCTCGGCATCCCGCCGCTGGTCACCAACGACTCGCACTACACGTACGCGCACGAGGCGGCCGCGCACGACGCCCTGCTGTGCATCCAGACCGGCAAGAACCTCTCCGACCCCGACCGCTTCCGGTTCGACGGCACCGGCTACTACCTCAAGTCCACCGACGAGATGTACGCCATCGACTCCTCGGACGCCTGGCAGGAGGGCTGCCGCAACACCCTCCTGGTCGCCGAGCAGATCGACACCACCGGGATGTTCCAGAAGCGCGACCTGATGCCGAAGTTCGACATCCCCGAGGGCCACACCGAGGTCACGTGGTTCAAGGAGGAGGTCCGGCGCGGCATGGAGCGCCGCTTCCCGAACGGCATCCCCGAGGACCGCCAGCGCCAGGCGGACTACGAGATGGACGTCATCATCCAGATGGGGTTCCCCGGCTACTTCCTCGTGGTCGCCGACTTCATCATGTGGGCCAAGAACAACGGCATCGCCGTCGGCCCCGGCCGAGGCTCCGCGGCCGGCTCGATCGTCGCGTACGCCATGGGCATCACCGACCTCGACCCCATCCCGCACGGCCTGATCTTCGAGCGGTTCCTCAACCCCGAGCGCGTCTCCATGCCCGATGTCGACATCGACTTCGACGAGCGCCGGCGCGTCGAGGTGATCAGGTATGTGACGGAGAAGTACGGCGCCGACAAGGTCGCCATGATCGGCACCTACGGCACCATCAAGGCCAAGAACGCGATCAAGGACTCCGCGCGCGTGCTGGGCTACCCGTACGCGATGGGCGACCGCCTCACCAAGGCCATGCCCGCCGACGTCCTCGGCAAGGGCATCCCGCTGTCCGGCATCCTCGACCCGCAGCACCCCCGGTACTCCGAGGCGGGCGAGATCCGCGGGATGTACGAGAACGAGCCGGACGTGAAGAAGGTCATCGACACCGCGCGCGGCGTCGAGGGCCTGGTCCGGCAGATGGGTGTGCACGCCGCCGGCGTGATCATGTCCAGCGAGACCATCACCGACCACGTCCCCGTCTGGGTGAGGCACACCGACGGCGTCACCATCACCCAGTGGGACTACCCGAGCTGTGAGTCGCTCGGCCTGCTGAAGATGGACTTCCTGGGCCTGCGCAACCTCACGATCATGGACGACGCCGTCAAGATGGTGAAGGCCAACAAGGGGATCGACATCGATCTCCTCGGCCTCCCGCTCGACGACCCCACGACCTTCGAACTGCTCCAGCGCGGTGACACACTCGGCGTCTTCCAGTTCGACGGCGGCCCCATGCGGTCCCTGCTGCGGCTGATGAAGCCCGACAACTTCGAGGACATCTCCGCCGTCTCGGCCCTCTACCGGCCGGGCCCGATGGGCATGAACTCGCACACCAACTACGCGCTGCGCAAGAACGGCCAGCAGGAGATCACCCCGATCCACCCCGAGCTGGAGGAACCGCTCAAGGAAGTCCTCGGCGTCACCTACGGCCTGATCGTCTACCAGGAGCAGGTGCAGAAGGCCGCCCAGATCATCGCCGGGTACTCACTCGGCGAGGCCGACATCCTCCGCCGCGTCATGGGCAAGAAGAAGCCCGAGGAACTGGCGAAGAACTTCACCATCTTCCAGGCCGGCGCCAAGAAGAACGGCTACAGCGACGAGGCGATCCAGGCCCTCTGGGACGTGCTGGTCCCGTTCGCCGGCTACGCCTTCAACAAGGCCCACTCCGCCGCGTACGGACTCGTCTCCTACTGGACGGCCTACCTCAAGGCCAACCACCCCGCCGAGTACATGGCGGCGCTCCTCACCTCCGTCAAGGACGACAAGGACAAGTCGGCCGTCTACCTCAACGAGTGCCGCCGCATGGGCATCAAGGTGCTCCCGCCCAACGTCAACGAGTCGGAGTCCAACTTCGCCGCCCAAGGCGACGACGTCATCCTCTTCGGCCTCTCCGCCGTGCGGAACGTCGGGACGAACGTCGTCGAGTCGATCATCAGGTGCCGCAAGGCCAAGGGGAAGTACTCGTCCTTCCCCGACTTCCTCGACAAGGTCGAGGTCGTGGTCTGCAACAAGCGCACCGTCGAGTCGCTGATCAAGGCCGGTGCCTTCGACGAGATGGGCCACACGCGCAAGAGCCTCGTCGCCCACCACGAACCGATGATCGACACCGTGGTCGCCGTCAAACGCAAGGAGGCGGAGGGCCAGTTCGACCTCTTCGGCGGCATGGGCGACGAGGAGACCAGCGAGCCCGGCTTCGGCCTCGACGTCGAGTTCTCGGACGTCGAGTGGGAGAAGTCCTATCTGCTCGCGCAGGAGCGCGAGATGCTCGGCCTGTACGTCTCCGACCACCCGCTCTTCGGCATCGAGCACGTCCTCACCGACAAGGCCGACGCCTCCATCGCGCAGCTCGCCGAACTCTCCGACGGCGCCGTCGTCACCATCGGCGGCATCATCTCCGGTCTCCAGCGCAAGATGACCAAGCAGGGCAACGCCTGGGCCATCGCCACCGTCGAGGACCTCGCGGGCTCCATCGACTGCATGTTCTTCCCCGCCTCGTACCAACTGGTCTCCACCCAGCTCGTCGAGGACGCGGTCGTGTTCGTGAAGGGCCGCCTCGACAAGCGCGAGGACGTGCCCCGGCTCGTCGCCATGGAGCTGATGGTCCCCGACCTGTCGGAGGCGGGCGCCAACGCGCCGGTCACCATCATCATCCCGACCGTCAAGGTCACCCCGCCCATGGTCAGCCGCCTCGGCGAGATCCTCAGCCACCACAAGGGCAACACCGAGGTACGGATCAAGCTCCAGGGCCCCCGCAAGACCACCGTCCTGCGGCTCGACCGGCACCGGGTCCAGCCCGACCCCGCCCTCTACGGCGACCTCAAGGTGCTCCTCGGCCCCTCCTGCCTCACCGGCTGACCCGGTCACCGGTACGCACCGGTACGCGGAAGGGGCGCGCCCGTCGTCACGGGCGCGCCCCNCGTGTGGTCCGCGTCAGTTGTGGCCGAACCGCTTCTGCCGGCCCTTCCGGGCCACGTCGGCGGGCGTGACCTGCGCGGCGCGGCTCTCCGCCTGGGACTCCATGGAGGACCGCTGCGCCTGCTCGGTGCCCCGCTCGGCCTGGGACGCCCGCTGACTTCGATCCTGCTTCTTGTTCTTGGCCATGGTGGTGCCTCCTGTGGGGGTGTATAGGGGCCAGGGCCGCTGCCAGACTCACACACCCCCACAACCCGCGCATTTTGGATCATCGCGGACCGTAGTCGCGCACCGGACCGGAGCCCGTAGTCAGAACGCCCCGGACGGCGTACGGTGAGGCGCCACGCCGATGATCGTGCTCCGGCCGTTAAGACTCCGGCAGTCGGGCAGACTCGAAGGAAACCCGAAGCAACTCCCGATCCCGAGGTTCCCGAAAGAGGGTGGAACACGTGGACCGCTGCGTCGTGCTCGTGGACGCCGGCTATCTGCTCGGCGCCGCCGCCAGCCTTCTCGCCGGGGAACCGGCCCGCTCCCGGATCACCGTCGACCACGCCGCCCTCATCCAGGCCCTGCGTGAACGCGCGGAGGCCGACACCCAGCAGCCGCTGCTGCGGATCTACTGGTTCGACGGCGCCCCCGACCGCGTCCCCCAGCCGGAGCACCGCAGACTGCGCGTCATGCCCCGCGTCACCGTCCGGCTCGGCGCCCTGACCCGCAGCGACGGACGCTGGGCGCAGAAGGGCGTCGACGCCGCCATGCACGCCGAACTCACCGAACTGGCCCGCAACCGCGCCTGCTCCGACGTGGTCCTGGTGACCGGCGACGGCGACCTGCTGCCCGGCCTGATGTCCGCCAAGGAACACGGCGTCGCCGTCCACCTGTGGGCCGTCCAGGCCGCCGACGGCGACTACAACCAGTCGGAGGACCTCGTCGCCGAGGCCGACGAGCGGCGCGTGCTCGACCGCGCCTGGATCACCCGGGCCGTCCGCGCCAAGGACCTCACCGGACCGTGCGCCCCGCCCCACCCGCCCCGCCCCGAGATCGCCGCCATCCTCGCCGCGCCCCTGCCCGAGGCCGCCCTCGCCGCCTCCGCGGGCCGCGCACCCGACGGCGACCGACCGGCACCGATGCCCGACGGCACCCGCGCGGACGACGCCCCCGCCGCGGCGTCGGCCGACGGCGCCACCGCCTCCGCCAACGGCAGCTCCGCCCCGGCCGCCGCGGGATCCGCCGCCTCCAAGGCC
>NZ_JABWDV010000391.1 GCF_013362995.1 Streptomyces sp. TRM64462
CCGGTCAGGGTGGAGACGACGGGGATCTCCGGGGCGCGGTAGTCGAGCTCCTTGGCGACCGTACGGAACTCCTCCAGCATCCCGTCCATCAACGGCGAGTGGAACGCGTGCGAAACGGTCAGCCGCCGCACCCTCCTGCCCTGCCCGGTGAGGTGGCCGACGGCCTCCTCGACGGCGCTCTCCACACCGGAGATCACCACGGCGTTCGGGCCGTTGACAGCGGCCACACCCACCTCGCTCTCGCGACCGGCCAGCAACTCGGCGACCTCGTCCTCCGTCGCCTCGACGGCGACCATCACACCGCCGTCCGGCAACGCCTCCATCAACCCCGCACGCGCCGCCACCAGACGACACGCATCCCCAAGCCCCAGCACACCCGCCACATGAGCCGCCGCCAACTCACCCACCGAATGACCCACCACAAAACCGGGCCGCACGCCCCACGACTCCACCAGCCGGAACAACGCCACCTCGAACGCGAACAGCGCCGGCTGCGTCCACCCCGTACGATCCAACAACCCCGCCTCGACCGAACCCTCCCCCGCGAACATCACCGACCTCAGCGTCAGCTCGCGACCGAGCACCCGATCCAGCGCCTCGCACACCTCGTCCAGCGCGGTCGCGAACACCGGATACGCGGCATACAACTCACGCCCCATCCCCGCACGCTGAGCACCCTGACCCGAGAACAGGAACCCGACACCGCCGTCGGCGGGCCGCACGGCGGGGTCGAGGTGGCGCAGCGCGTCGAGGAGCGTGGCGCGGTCGGTACCGACGGCCACGGCGCGGTGGCTGTGGGCGGCGCGGCCGGTGGCGAGGGTGTACGCGACGTCCAGGGCGTCGGGGGCGTCTCCCCTCTCGGCATGGGCCAGCAGTTCCTGGGCCTGGTCGGCCAGAGCCTGCGGCGTACGGCCGGACAGCAGCCAGGGCAGCGCCGGCACGGCGACCGGCGGAACCGGGGGCTCCGCCGGATCGTCCCCGAGGGCCTCGGCGGCGGCCGCTTCTTCGATGATGACGTGGGCGTTCGTCCCGCCGAAGCCGAAGGAGGAGACGCCGGCCCGGCGTGGACGCCCGTCCGCGACCGGCCAGTCCCGTGCCTCGGTCAGCAGCTCGACCGCACCCGACTCCCAGTCCACATGCGGCGACGGCTCGTCCACGTGCAGCGTCTTCGGCAGCACCCCGTGGTGCATGGCCTGCACCATCTTGATGACCCCGCCCACACCGGCGGCGGCCTGCGCGTGCCCGATGTTCGACTTCAACGAGCCCAGGTACAGCGGCTCTTCGCGCTCCTGCCCGTACGTGGCCAGCAATGCCTGCGCCTCGATCGGATCACCCAGGCGTGTGCCGGTGCCGTGCGCCTCGACGGCGTCCACATCCGACGCCGACAAGCGCGCGTCCGCCAGCGCCTGACGGATCACCCGCTCCTGCGA
>NZ_JABWDV010000392.1:0-1410 GCF_013362995.1 Streptomyces sp. TRM64462
GTGACAGGTACCGTGCCCGTGCCCGCGCCGGGTCCCGGCCCCGCGTCCGTACGGCCGTGGGCGCGCCGCGCCGGTCCGCGCGGGCGCAGGGCGAGCGCCGTCGCCGTGGTGGCGGCGACCGGGACGACGGCGAGGAGCGTGAGCGCGGCGGGCAGCGGCAGCGGGTACCCGGCGGCCAGCAGCCCGGACGCCGCCCCGTCGAACGGCATGCCCGAGAGGTCGCCGCGCAGGTGGAGGAAGAAGAGCAGGGCCAGGGCGGAGCCGAGGGTGCTGGACACGGCCGTCGACGCGGCCGCGACGGCGGTGAGCCGGGCGGGGCCGAGGCCCACGGACGAGAGCCCGGGGCGGGGCCGGGTGCTCGGGTCCGTACGGGCCACGGCGACCGCGAGGTGCACGGCCGCGGCCAGCGGCAGGACGCACCAGGCGAGGCGCAGGACCGACGCGGACGACTGGCCCGGGTGCGACACGGCGTGGCCCAGGGCGCAGAGCAGCAGGAAGCCCACGCCGGCGGACGCGGTGGTGACGAGGAGCCGGCGCAGCAGCACCAGGGGGTGGGAGCCGCGGGCTAGACGGAGAGCGAGCACGCGTCGCGGCCCTCCGCTCCGTTGAGGTGGACGGAGTTGTCGCGCCGGCCGTCGAGGAGCGCGACCGTACGGTCCGCGAGCGCGGCCACCTCGGCGTCGTGGGTCGCGAGGACGACGGTGATGCGGTGGGAGCGCGCGGCGGCGGTGAGCGTACGCAGCACCAGCGAGCGGTCCGCCCGGTGCAGGGGCGCGGTGGGCTCGTCCGCGAACAGGACGGTGGGGGTGCCGACGAGAGCGCGGGCGACGGCGACCCGCTGGCGCTGGGCCTGGAGCAGGGCGTGCGGGCGGCGTGTGGCGCAGGTGCCGATGTCGAGGCGCTCCAGCCACTCGAGGGCGGCGGACCTGGCGGCGCGGTGGGAGCAGCCGCGCAGCAGGAGCGGGAGGGCGGCGTTCTCCCAGGCGGTCAGCTCGGGCACGAGGACGGGCTGCGGGTCGATCCAGCCGAACCGGTCGCGGCGCAGCCGTTCCCGCTGGACGGGGCCCATGGTGTGGACGGGCGCGCTGTTGAACCAGACCTCGCCCTCCTGCGGGACGAGCTGGCCGGACAGGCAGCGCAGCAGGGTCGTCTTGCCGCTGCCGCGCGGGCCGTGCACGGCGAGGATCTCGCCTTCGCGTACGCCGAGCGAGACGCCGCTGAGTGCGGGGGAGCCGTTGTGGGTGTGGTGCAGGGAACGCGCCCACAGCACGTCGTTGTCCGGCGGGGCCACCATGGCAGAAACACCTCAGATCCGCTCAGAGCCATTCATGTCCCCCCGAACCGGTCGGAACATAACACGTGGCTCATCGGGCCCCAACGCGGTGCCGCCGTGACAGGAAACGGCCGCGG
>NZ_JABWDV010000392.1:1428-25067 GCF_013362995.1 Streptomyces sp. TRM64462
GCGGCCGGCCGACGGTCGGACGGGTGGGCCGAGGGTGAGGGAAGGGGCCCGGCCCGGTGGGGATCAGATCAGAGCTTGGTCCACGCCTCGGTCAGGGTGGCGCGGAGGATCTGCTCGATCTCGTCGAACGTCGACTGGTCGGAGACCAGCGGCGGGGCGAGCTGGACGACCGGGTCGCCGCGGTCGTCGGCGCGGCAGTACAGGCCGTTGTCGTACAGCGCCTTGGAGAGGAACCCGTACAGGACGCGCTCGGTCTCCTCGTCGTTGAACGACTCCTTGGTCGCCTTGTCCTTGACCAGCTCGATCCCGTAGAAGAAGCCGTTGCCGCGGACGTCGCCGACGATCGGCAGGTCGTGCAGCTTCTCCAGCGTCGAGCGGAACGCGCCCTCGTTGTCGAGGACGTGCTGGTTGAGGTTCTCGCGCTCGAAGATGTCGAGGTTGGCGAGGCCGACGGCCGCGGAGACCGGGTGGCCGCCGAAGGTGTAGCCGTGCAGGAAGGTGTTGTCGCCCTTGTAGAACGGCTCCGCGAGGCGGTCCGAGACGATGCACGCGCCGATCGGGGAGTAGCCCGACGTCATGCCCTTCGCGCAGGTGATCATGTCCGGTACGTAGCCGAACTTGTCGCACGCGAACATCGTGCCGAGGCGGCCGAAGGCGCAGATGACCTCGTCGGAGACGAGCAGCACGTCGTACTGGTCGCAGATCTCGCGGACCCGCTGGAAGTAGCCGGGCGGCGGCGGGAAGCAGCCGCCGGCGTTCTGCACCGGCTCCAGGAAGACCGCGGCGACGGTGTCCGGGCCCTCGAAGAGGATCTGCTGCTCGATCTGGTCGGCGGCCCAGCGGCCGAAGGCCTCCGGGTCGTCGCCGAAGATCGGGGCGCGGTAGATGTTGGTGTTCGGCACCTTGTGCGCGCCCGGCACCAGCGGCTCGAAGGGCGCCTTCAGGCCCGGCAGGCCGGTGATGGACAGGGCGCCCTGCGGGGTGCCGTGGTAGGCGACGGCCCGCGAGATCACCTTGTGCTTGGTCGGCTTGCCGACGAGCTTGAAGTACTGCTTCGCCAGCTTCCAGGCGGTCTCGACCGCCTCGCCGCCGCCGGTGGTGAAGAAGACCTTGTTCAGGTCGCCGGGGGCGTGGTGGGCGATCCGCTCGGCCAGCTCGACGGCCTTCGGGTGCGCGTACGACCACACGGGGAAGAAAGCGAGCTCCTGCGCCTGCTTGTACGCGGTCTCGGCCAGCTCGGTGCGGCCGTGGCCCGCCTGCACCACGAACAGGCCGGCGAGGCCGTCGAGGTAGCGCTTGCCCTTGTCGTCGTAGATGTAGGTGCCCTCACCGCGGACGATGGTCGGGACGGGGTTGTTCTCGTACGACGACATGCGGGTGAAGTGCATCCACAGGTGGTCGTAGGCGGTCTTTGAGAGGTCGCTGCGGGAGTTGCTCACGGCTATCGGGTTCCCCACATGTAGGTCTGCTTCTTGAGCTTGAGGTAGACGAAGCTCTCGGTGGAGCGCACGCCGGGGAGAGTGCGGATGCGCCTGTTGATGACATCCAGCAGGTGGTCGTCGTCCTCGCAGACGATCTCCACCATCAGGTCGAAGGAGCCCGCGGTCATCACCACGTACTCGCATTCGGCCATGGCCGTCACGGCGTCCGCCACCTGCTCCACGTCGCCCTCGACGTTGATGCCGACCATCGCCTGCCGGCGGAAGCCCACGGTGAGCGGGTCCGTGACGGCGACGATCTGCATCACGCCTTGGTCGAGGAGCTTCTGGACGCGCTGCCGCACGGCCGCTTCGGAGAGGCCGACGGCCTTGCCGATGGCGGCGTAGGGACGGCGTCCGTCCTCCTGGAGCTGTTCGATGATCGCCAGGGACACGGCATCGACCGCGGGGGACGATCCATTGCCGTTCCTGGACTCTGCGCTTCGACTGGCCACGACTTCACTGTGCACCGAGTCTCGTCGTTCTGGCAAGCCCAGATTGATGAAATTCGTTGTTACGGCGATGTGATCTCACCGAATCCGAAGTTATAGGCCGTCGGGGCTGTCGAAAGCGTGGAAGCAGCGACTAGGCTGGGTGTCTCACCCACCGGACAGACCGACCGGAACCCCGGGTGACAACGACACCGAGATCGACATAGGAGGGGTGGCCACGTGACCACCGAGCTGCGTCGTCTGCGCAACTACATCAACGGCGAGTTCCGGGATGCCGCCGACGGACGGACCATCGACGTCGTCAACCCCGCCACGGGCGATGTCTACGCCACCTCTCCGCTCTCCGGACAGGCCGACGTGGACGCCGCGATGGAGGCCGCCGCCGCCGCGTTCCCCGCCTGGCGCGACACCACGCCGGCCGAGCGCCAGAAGGCCCTGCTCAAGATCGCCGACGCTTTCGAGGAGCGCGCCGAGGAGCTGATCGCCGCCGAGTGCGAGAACACCGGCAAGCCGATCGGCCTCACCCGGAGCGAAGAGATCCCCCCGATGGTGGACCAGATCCGCTTCTTCGCGGGCGCCGCCCGGCTGCTGGAGGGCCGCTCCGCGGGCGAGTACATGGAGGGGATGACCTCCATCATCCGGCGTGAGCCGGTGGGCGTCTGCGCCCAGGTCGCGCCGTGGAACTACCCGATGATGATGGCCGTGTGGAAGTTCGCGCCGGCCATCGCCGCGGGCAACACGGTCGTCCTGAAGCCGTCCGACACGACGCCCGCGTCGACGGTCCTGTTCGCCGAGATCATCGGCTCGATCCTCCCCAAGGGCGTCTTCAACGTCATCTGCGGCGACCGCGACACCGGCCGCATGATGGTCGAGCACCCGACGCCCGCCATGGCCTCCATCACCGGCTCCGTACGCGCCGGCATGCAGGTCGCCGAGTCCGCGTCCAAGGACGTCAAGCGCGTCCACCTGGAGCTGGGCGGCAAGGCGCCCGTCGTGGTCTTCGATGACACCGACATCGCCAAGGCCGTCGAGGACATCTCCGTCGCGGGCTTCTTCAACGCCGGCCAGGACTGCACCGCCGCCACCCGCGTCCTGGTCCACGAGGCCATCCACGACGAGTTCGTCGCCGCCCTCGCCAAGGCCGCCGCGGAGACGAAGACCGGGCAGCCGGACGACGAGGACGTGCTGTACGGCCCGCTCAACAACGCCAACCAGCTCAAGCAGGTCAGCGGCTTCATCGACCGGCTGCCCGCGCACGCCAAGGTCGAGGCGGGCGGCCACCGCGTCGGCGACAAGGGCTACTTCTACGCCCCGACCGTCGTCTCCGGCCTCAAGCAGGACGACGAGATCGTCCAGAACGAGGTGTTCGGCCCCGTCATCACCGTCCAGTCGTTCCGCGACGAGGAGCAGGCCGTCACCTACGCCAACGGCGTCGAGTACGCGCTGGCGTCGTCCGTCTGGACCAAGGACCACGCCCGCGCGATGCGGATGTCCAAGGCCCTCGACTTCGGCTGCGTGTGGATCAACACGCACATCCCGCTGGTCGCGGAGATGCCGCACGGCGGCTTCAAGAAGTCCGGCTACGGCAAGGACCTCTCGGCGTACGGCTTCGAGGACTACACGCGCATCAAGCACGTGATGACGTCGCTCGGCTGACCATTCCGATGTGAGAACGCGATGGGCGGGCCCCTGCCGGGCCCGCCCATCGGCGTACACCTCACGGTGTACGTCACGGTGTACGTCACGGTGTACGGAACACCAGCGCCACGTTCTGGCCCGTCAGCCCGAGCGACGTGCAGAGCGCCGCGCGGACCGGGCGGCGGCGGGGCGACTTCGTCACCACGTCCAGCTCGATCTCCGGGTCCAGCCGGTCCAGGTTCGCCGTCGGCGGCACCGCCTGGTGCACCAGCGACAGCACCGTGCACGCCGCCTCCACCGCGCCGGACCCGCCGGCCGCGTGCCCGATGACGCTCTTCAGCGCGGTCACCGGCGGTGGCGTGCCGCCGAACACACGGCGCAGCATCCGCGCCTCGGCCAGGTCCTCCAGCGGTACGCCGCTGCCGTGGGCGCTCACCTGGTCGATGCCCTCCGGGCCGAGCCCCGCGTCGGCCAGCGCCGCCCGGACGGCGCGCTCCGCGGCCCGGCCCGCCGTGGCCGCTCCGCTGCGGCGGGGTTCCGCCGAGGCCGCGTAGCCCGCGAGCAGTGCCCGCACCCGGGCCCGTCTGGCGCGGGCGTCGGCCCGGCGCTCCAGGACCAGCACGCCCGCGGCCTCGCCCAGCACGAAGCCGTCCCGGTCCGCGTCGAACGGGCGGGACGCGCCCGCCGGGTCGTGCGTACGGGACGACAGGACGCCCGCCGTGCCGTACCCGGCCGCCGCCGCGCGGCTGCGCAGGCTCTCGGCGCCGCCCGCCACCGCGACGTCGCACGCGCCCGTGCGCAGCAGGTCCCGCGCGACCCCCAGGGCGGTCGCCCCCGATGCCCAGCCCGCGGACGTGACGAAGGCGGGGCCCGTCGCGCCGAGCGCCGTGGCGATCTCGTCGGCGGCCGCGCCGCCACCGCCGCTGTGGCCGAGCACGACCGCGACCCGCGCACCCGGCCACCCGGCCCCGCCGGGGCAGGCCGCGTCGGCGACGGCCTCACGGGCGGCGGCCAGGCCCAGCCGTACCGCACGCTCGTCGTCCTGCCCGCCGAAGCCCGCGACCCGGCAGGAGAAGTCGACCGGCAGCCCGATCAGGAGCGCGTCGCGGGCCGCCACCGAGCGGCCGTCCAGCAGCCCGTCCCAGGTGGTCTCCGCGTCCGGGCCCGCCGGGGTCACCAGTCCGATGCCGGTGACCGCGATGTCGGCCGGCCGCCGTGCGTCCGTGGGCACGGCGACGGTGGCCGCGGTGGGACGCGGGGGTGCTGCGGGTGCGCGGACGTGCAAGGTCGGCTCCAGGCAGGGAGGGGCGGGGAGGCGCCGTCTCGGAAGAGGCGCCACCCTATGGGCGTCCCGGCACGGCGCCCGCACGCCGCGGCGCCGATCGGCGGCGTACGAGGGGCAAAAGCACCCGCCAGGGTGACCGGCACGATGCGAGGAACCGGCCCTCGGCCCTCGCTTGCTCCGCCGGCACGTCCCCGAGCCGCTGAGCGGTTCCCGTCCGTGCCCGAGCGGGCCTGGAAGGCCGTGAAGTCCGTGGCCCGGTGGGAGTTCACGTCGCGCTGTGGGCGCGCGGGAGGCTGCGCCGCGCCGGGGTGCTGCGGCCCACGCTGAAGCGCGACGCCGTGACTGGCCTGGCACTGGCGGCCGGCGCCACCATCCTCTCGCACGGCGTCGCCCGCGGGATCACCGGGGCCCGTAAAGGGCCGGTAAACCCGGGCGTACGCTGCGGACATGACCGAGGCAAGCGCCCTACTGCGGCGGATCCGTGTGTGGTTGGTTCTCTTCATCGTGTGCCTGGTGCTGAGCGGCGTGACCGCGTTCCCGCTCGTCACCGAGCTGCGTCTGATGGACGAGGCGCTGACCGGATGGGCCTCGCCCGTCGGCGACGCGTTCCCCGGCCTCGTGGAGTGGATCCAGCGGGTCCGCGAGGGCCTGGAGACCGCCGACACGCGGTACCCGTTCCTGCTGTACGGGACGGACTGGCTGGCGTTCGCGCACCTGGTCATCGCGGTCGCCTTCTACGGCCCGTACCGCGACCCCGTACGCAACATATGGGTCATCGACTTCGGCGTGATCGCCTGCGCCGGGATCATCCCCCTCGCGCTGATCTGCGGGCCGCTGCGCGGCATCCCCTTCTGGTGGTCGGTGATCGACATGTCGTTCGGGGTCTTCGGTGTGATCCCGCTGCTCGTCGTACGCCGCCACATCAAGCGCCTGGAGGCGCTGACGGAGCCGGTCGCCGTACGGGCCGGAGCCGCAGCCTGACGGTACGTCAGGGCTTGCGGGCGACCGCGCCGAACTGGGCCACCTGCGGCTGGGCGTCGCCGCGCCAGCGGGCGCACGACACGATGCCCGGCTCCAGGACGTCCAGGCCGTCGAGGAAGGACGCGAACTCGGCGCGGCTGCGGGCGGTGATCGGCGGCGTCGCGTTCTCGTTCCAGAACGCCATGGCCTCCACATTGCCCTCGCCGCCCAGCTCCGGCTCCAGCGTCGGATGCGTCAGCACGAGGTGGCTGCCGGACGGGACGGCCGCCATCAGGGTCCGTACGATCCCGCGGGCCTCGTCCGTGTCCAGGACGAAGTTGAGGATGCCGAGCATCATCACGGCGACCGGTCGCCCCAGGTCCAGGGTCGGCGTGACGGCGCGGATGATCCGCTCCGGGTCGTGGGCGTCCGCGTCGACGTACTCGGTGACGCCCTCGGGGGAGCTGGTGAGCAGGGCGCGGGCGTGCGTGAGGACGATCGGGTCGTTGTCGACGTACACGACGCGCGCCTCGGGTGCGACGCGCTGGGCGACCTCGTGGGTGTTGTCGACGGTCGGCAGGCCCGTGCCGATGTCGAGGAACTGGCGGACACCGGCCTCCCCCGCGAGGAACGTCACGGCGCGGCCGAGGAACGCCCGGTCGGCGCGGGCGACTTCGCCGATGCTCGGGTAGAGGGAGGTGACCTGGTCGCCGACGGCGCGGTCGACGGGATAGTTGTCCTTGCCGCCGAGCCAGTAGTTCCAGACGCGCGCGTTGTGCGCGATGTCGGTGCGGATCCGGCCGGTGTGGTGCGACGACGTCACGTACGGGCTCCCGTCAGTACGGAGGTGAGCGTGTCCACGCGGTTCGTGGTGATCGAGTCCGCGCCGTGGGCGACCAGCCTACGCATGGTCCTGCGGGTGTCGGCGGTCCACGCGGAGACGAGGAGCCCGTCCCGGTGCACCCGGTCCGCGAGGGCCGCGCTGACCAGGCCGAAGCGGAAGTTGAGCCAGCGCGGGGCCAGCGCGGCGACGAGGGCGGGGCGGGCCGGGGCGAGCGTCGTCCACGTCAGCGCCAGTTCGGCGGTGGCGTCCGCCGCCCGTACGAGGAGCATCGCGGACGCGCCGGAGCAGTAGTACACGCGCTCGGCGGCGCCGCAGTCGCGGACGGTGCCGACGATCGTGCGGACCGCCGCCGCGTCGGCGCCCGGCAGGTCGACCATCACGCGGTGGCCGTCGGCCGCCGCCAGGGCCTCGCGCAGGGTGGGTACGCCCTCAGCGCCGGTCAGCTCCCGTACGTCGGCGAGCGTCAGCGCGGCCAGCGGCCGGTCGATCCGCCACAGCCGCCGCAGCGTGTCGTCGTGCAGCAGCACCGGGACGCCGTCGCGGGTGAGCCGTACGTCGACCTCGACCGCGTGCGCGCCGCGCGCCAGCGCCGAGCGGATGGACGCGAGCGTGTTCTCGCGGACGCGGTACGGGTCGCCCCGGTGCCCCACGACGGTGACGGTGCTGCGGGTGGTGCTGCGCATGGGCCCATTGTCGGGGCCCGGCCGGTCGGGCCGCGAGACCGCGGGACCCGCGCCGGGGATCCGTGGTCAGGGCGCGAGACCGGGGATCCGTGGTCGGGGCGCGCGAGACCGGGGATCCGTGGTCGGGCGCGCGAGACCGGGATCCGTGGTCGGGGCGCGCGAGACCGGGATTCCGTGGTCAGGGCGCGAGCCACTGCTCCGTGTACGCGTCGATCTCCTGCGTGATGCGCGCCTTGCCCGCCGGGTCGAGGAAGGACGCGTCGACGGCGTTCTTGGCGAGCGCGGCGACGCCCCGCTCGTCCAGGCCGAGCAGGCGCGCGGCGACCGCGTACTCGTTGTTGAGGTCGGTGCCGAACATCGGCGGGTCGTCGGAGTTGACCGTGACGAGGACCCCGGCGGCCACCATCTCCTTGATCGGGTGCTGCTCCAGGTCCGTGACCGCGCGGGTGGCGAGGTTGGAGGTGGGGCACACCTCCAGGGCGATGCGGTGCTCGGCGAGGTGGGCCAGCAGCGCCGGGTCCTGGACGGCGCTGGTGCCGTGGCCGATGCGCTCGGCGCCCAGCTCGTTCAGGGCGTCCCAGACCGTCTGCGGGCCGGTCGTCTCGCCCGCGTGCGGCACGGAGCGCAGGCCGGCCGCGCGGGCCCGGTCGAAGTACGGCTTGAACTGCGGGCGCGGCACCCCGATCTCCGGGCCGCCGAGCCCGAACGACACCAGGCCGTCGGGCCGCAGGTCCACGGCGAGCCGCGCGGTCTCCTCGGCGGCGGCCAGCCCGGCCTCGCCCGGGATGTCGAAGCACCAGCGCAGCACGACGCCGAGCTCGGTCTCGGCGGCCGTCCTGGCGTCCTCGATGGCCTCCATGAACGCCTTCTCGTCGATACCGCGCCGCGTCGAGCTGTACGGCGTGACGGTCAGCTCGGCGTAGCGAATGTTCTGCCGCGCCATGTCACGGGCGACCTCGTACGTGAGGAGGCGGACGTCCTCCGGGGTGCGGACCAGGTCGACGACCGACAGGTAGACCTCGATGAAGTGCGCGAAGTCGGTGAACGTGAAGTAGTCCACGAGCGCCTCGGGGTCCGTGGGCACCTTCGAGTCCGGGTGGCGCGCGGCGAGTTCGGACACGATGCGCGGCGAGGCGGAGCCGATGTGGTGGACGTGCAGCTCAGCCTTGGGCAGCCCCGCGATGAAGGGGTTCAGATCGGTCATCGAGGTCCTCCGAGTGGGTGAGCCGTCCCTGGTCACGGATCATCGTAGGCGGGTCGTTAGCATGGCCCGACACGATGGGGGAGGCCATGGCAGACAACAGCGAGCGGAACGACCCCTGGGCGCCGCCGGAGCAGCGGGCGCCACAGGACGGGGTGAACCTGGGCAAGCCGCAGGCACAGCCCCCCGCGTCGCCGCACGAGCACCCGACGGTCACGTCGCTGCCGGCCGGGGGGTTCGCCGCACCGGCGGGCGGTGACCCGGCGGGCACCGTCCCGGGCGACGTGCCGCCGCCCCCGGTCGCGCCCGGCGGCCCCGGGCAGCAGCCCCCGAACGGCCCGTACGGCTACGGCTACCCGCCCCCGGCGGCCGCCCAGCAAGGCGCGTACGGCTACCCCGGCTACCCGGGCGGCTCCGGCTACCCGGGCGGCGCCGGTTACCCGGGCGGCGCCGGGCCGTACGGCGCCGGGCCCTGGGGTCCCGCGCCGGCGAACGGGCTGGGCATCGCCGCGATGGTGCTCGGCATCGTCTCGGTGGTCGGGTTCTGCCTGTACGGGGTCGTCAGCATCATCACGGGCGTGATCGCCCTGATCCTCGGCATCCTCGGCCGCAAGCGCGTCCAGCGGGGCGAGGCCGACAACGGCGGCGTCGCGACCGCGGGCATCGTCACGGGCATCGTCGGCATCGTCCTCGGCGTCCTGGTCGTGGCCGGCCTGATCTGGGCGTTCGTCAAGGCCGGCGAACTCGAGGACGACTTCAAGGAATACGACGACCCGTACACCACCTCCCTGGTCGTCACCGAAACGATCCGCTGATCCATCGGGCCCCCGCCCGGGCAACCCGCCTCCCGGTGTGATCGCCGGGCCATACGATGAGCCGACACGCACACCGGAGGGGAGACTCCCATGTCCGATCCGAACCAGCAGCCAGGTGGTTTCGGGCCAAGTCCGTACAGCTCGGGGCAGCCGCCGCAGCCCGGTTACGGCTACCCGAACGCCGCCACGCCGCCCCCGCCGCCCGTCGGCTACCCGGCGGTCCCGCCGCAGCCGTCGCCGTACGGTGCGCAGCCGGCGAACGGCATGGGGACCGCCGGTCTGGTGTGCGGGATCATCGGCATCGTCCTCAACGTGACGATCGCCTTCTGGTTCGTCGGCCTCATCCTGGGCATCCTCGCGATCATCTTCGGCGCCGTGGGCAAGGGCAAGGTCAAGCGGGGCGAGGCCACCAACAAGGGCGCGGCCAACGCGGGCCTGGTCATGGGCATCATCGCCACCGTGCTGCTGCCCTCGCTCATCCTGCTGTTCGCGATCAGCGTCTTCGGGGCCAGCAGCGGTCTCTGAGGCCGTCGCTGTCACCTTCGCGCGGGCGCGCCCGGCACGCTCATGTGCCGGGCAGCGCCCGTTCACGTCCGCCGAGCTGCTCCCGCGCCTCCATCAGGGCGAACCCCAGCAGGTTGAGCCCCCGCCAGCGCCTCGGGTTCCAGGCGCGCTCGTCGTCCGTGGCGAGGCCTATGCCCCAGATCCGGTCCACCGGGCTCGCCTCGACCAGCACCCTCCCCCAAGCTCTTCGAGCAGGGGGGACCCCCATCTCGCTTCGCTCGCCCGTGCCCAGCAGATAGTCGCGCAGCCGCGCGTCCTGCCCGAACTTGTGGACGCTGCCGGCCACGACGATCCCGAACCGCTCGCGCTCCCACACCGCCTCGTCGAAGCCGCGCACCAGCCGCCCGGCCTTCTTCGCGAGCGCCGGGTTCGACGCCTCGACGGCCTTCCGCTCGGCCTCCGCGTCCCCGAACAGGCGCGCCTTGGCGGCCATCATCCAGTGCTCCGCCGTCGCGTACCGCACGCCGTCGACCGTGAACGGCGACGGCCACCACTGGCTGAGGCAGCTCGCGCCGATCGCCCCGTCGGGCCGTGGGCGGTGCCCCCAGAAATGCAGATACTTGACCTTCTCACCCCTGCTGACCTGCCCGATCAGCGTGTCCAGCTGCTCCATGCACGCCAGCATCGCACCCGCCACCGACACTTCGTACGGGGATATACCGGCGGGCGCGACACCTGGTCGACCGATTCCGTCGCGTAACCAAAAGGCAACAACGGAATCCCTTGTTGGGTGGGGAAGCCTCTGTCAGGATCGGCACTCAAATCGGGCTGGGACAACGGAGAGCGTCATGGGGAACGGCTTTCAGGCGGCAGCGGCGCCCGCAGCGGGCGAGTCCTTCGCGGACGGCGCCCAGTACATCGGCGGACGGCTCCGGCCGGGCACATCGGGCCGTACCCACACCGTGGTCGACCCCGCGACGGGCGACGGCGTCCTCACGTACGAGCTCGCCGGCACCGACGACGTGGACGCGGCCGTCGCCGCCGCACGCGCCGCGTTCCCCGTCTGGGCGGGGGCGACGCCCGGCGAGCGCTCCGACGCGCTGCACCGGTTCGCCGCCGTCCTGGCCGAGCGCGCCGAGGAGTTCGCCCGTGCCGAGTCGCTCCAGTGCGGCAAGCCCCTCAAGCTCACCCGCGAGTTCGACGTACCCGGCACCGTCGACAACACGGCCTTCTTCGCCGGAGCCGCCCGCCACCTCCAGGGCCAGTCGGCCGGCGAGTACAGCGGCGACCACACCTCGTACGTACGCCGTGAACCCATCGGTGTCGTCGGCTCCATCGCGCCCTGGAACTATCCGCTCCAGATGGCCGCCTGGAAGATCCTCCCGGCGATCGCCGCAGGCAACACCATCGTCCTCAAGCCCGCCGAACTCACCCCGCTCACCTCGCTGATGTTCGCGCGGGCCGCCACCGACGCTGGCATCCCGGACGGTGTCGTCAACATCGTCACCGGGGCCGGCAAGGACGCGGGCGAGCACCTCGTCGGCCACCCGCACGTCGCCATGACGTCGTTCACCGGCTCCACCGCCGTCGGCAGGCGCGTCGCGGAACTCGCCACCGCCACCGTCAAGCGCCTCCACCTGGAACTCGGCGGCAAGGCACCCTTCGTCGTCTTCGACGACGCCGACCTCGAAGCCGCCGTCCACGGAGCCGTCGCCGGCGCGCTCATCAACACCGGCCAGGACTGCACCGCCGCCACGCGCGTGTACGTCCAGCGCCCGCTGTACGACGCGTTCGTGGAGCGGGTGGCCGCCCTGATGGAGACCGTGCGGCTCGGCCACCCGTTCCACGACGGCACCGACCTGGGGCCGCTCATCAGCCACGCCCAACGCGACCGCGTCGCCGCCTTCGTCGACCGGGCCCGCGGCTACGCCACCGTCGTCACCGGGGGCGAACTCCCCAAGGGCGACCTGGCCGACGGCGCCTACTACCCGCCCACGCTCATCACCGGCGCCGCCCAGGACAGCGAGATCGTCCAGTCCGAGATCTTCGGGCCCGTCCTCGTCGTCCTGCCCTTCGACGGCGACGACGAGGGGCTCGCCCTCGCCAACGACACCCCGTACGGTCTCGCCGCCTCCGCCTGGACCCGCGACGTCTACCGCGCGGGCCGCGCGACCCGCGAGATCCAGGCGGGCTGCGTCTGGGTCAACGACCACATCCCGATCATCAGCGAGATGCCGCACGGCGGCTACCGCGCGTCCGGCTTCGGAAAGGACATGTCAACCTACTCCTTCGAGGAGTACACGCAGGTCAAGCACGTGATGCTCGACAACACCGCGGTCGCCAGGAAGGACTGGCACCGCACGATCTTCGGGGACCGATAGCCCGTTCCGTCCGGCCCGCCACCCGCACCGTCGGCGGCCCGACCCTCCCGAAAGGCAGCACAGCGCATGGAGCAGTACGAGCCCGACAGCCTCTCCGCGGCACAGCTCGCCGCGATGCGGCGCAGCCTCACGAACGGCAGGGGAGCACTCACCCGCCGCTCCCTGCTGCGCGCCTCGGGTGTCGGCGCGCTCACCCTCGGCGGTCTCGCCGGGCTGAGCGCCTGCGGCATCCCGCCCGCCAAGCGGGAGGGCCAGGGTCCCGCGTCCACCGACTTCTCCGACAAGGAGAAGCAGCTCAACTTCTCCAACTGGACGCAGTACATCGACATCAGCGAGGACGAGAAGCACCGCCCCACGCTGGAGGCGTTCACCAAACGGACCGGCATCAAGGTCAAGTACACCGAGGACATCAACGACAACGTCGAGTTCTTCGGCAAGATCAAGCCGCAGCTCGCCGCCGGCCAGGACACCGGCCGCGACCTGATCTGCGTCACCGACTGGCTCGCCGCCCGCATCATCCGCCTCGGCTGGGCCCAGAAGCTCGACCCCGCCAACCTGCCCACCGCGTACACCAACCTGGCCCCGCAGTTCCGCCGCCCCGACTGGGACCCGGGCCGCGCCTACTCGTACCCCTGGACCGGCATCTCCACCGTCATCGCCTACAACGTGAAGGCGACCGGCGGCCGCAAGATCGACTCCGTCACGCAGCTCCTCGACGACCCCAAGCTCAAGGGCCGGGTCGCGTTCCTCTCCGAGATGCGCGACTCCATCGGAATGACCCTCCTCGACATGGGCAAGGACCCCGGCAAGGTCACCACCGCGGACTTCGACCTCGCCCTCGGCCGCCTCCAGAAGGGCGTCGACACCAAGCAGATCCGCCGCTTCACCGGCAACGACTACACCGCCGACCTCAGCAAGGGCGACATCGCCGCCTGCCTCGCCTGGGCCGGCGACCTCATCCAGCTCCAGGTCGACAACCCCGACATCCGCTTCGCCATCCCCGCCGCCGGCTACATGACGTCCACGGACAACCTGCTGGTCCCCGCGAACGCCCGGCACAAGACCAACGCCGAGAAGCTCATCGACTACTACTACGAGCCCCCGGTCGCCGCCCAGCTCGCCGCGTACATCAACTACGTCTGCCCCGTCGACGGCGTACGCCCGGAACTCGCCAAGATCGATCCCGAGCTGGCGTCCAACACGCTGATCCTCCCGGACCAGGCCATGGCCGCGAAGTCGCACGCCTTCCGCTCCCTCACCGCCGAGGAAGAGACGGCGTACGAGGAGAAGTTCGCCAAACTCATCGGCGCGTAGGCGGCCTGACGGCCGCGCAGACCGGCCCCCTTGACACGGGGGCCCCGACACTGGGGGCTCCGCCCAGACCCCCCTTTCGCGCCTGACGGCGCTCGTCCTCAAACGCCGGACGGGCTAGATTTCCGTCCCTCACCCACCCGGGACCCACGATCCATGACGACTGACACGCACACCGGCGGCGACGTCCGCCTCACCGGGATCAGCAAGACCTACGGCTCCTTCACGGCCGTCCACCCCCTCGACCTCACCGTCCCGCAGGGCTCCTTCTTCGCCCTGCTCGGCGCCTCCGGCTGCGGCAAGACCACCACCCTCCGCATGATCGCCGGCCTGGAGGACCCCACCACCGGCACCATCCACCTCGGCGACCGCGACGTCACCGACCTGCCCCCGCACAAGCGGCCGGTCAACACCGTCTTCCAGTCGTACGCGCTCTTCCCGCACCTCGACATCGCCGAGAACATCGCCTTCGGCCTGCGCCGGCGCGGCGTCAAGTCCGTGAAGCGGCAGGTCGACGAGATGCTGGAGCTGGTCCAGCTCGGCGACAAGGCCCGGCACAGGCCGCACCAGCTCTCCGGCGGCCAGCAGCAGCGCGTCGCCGTCGCCCGCGCCCTCATCAACCACCCGCAGGTCCTCCTCCTCGACGAGCCGCTCGGCGCCCTCGACCTCAAGCTGCGCCGCCAGATGCAGCTTGAGCTCAAGCGCATCCAGACCGAGGTCGGCATCACCTTCGTCCACGTCACCCACGACCAGGAGGAGGCCATGACCATGGCCGACACCGTCGCGGTGATGAACGCCGGACGGGTCGAGCAGCTCGGCGCGCCCGCCGACCTCTACGACAACCCGCGCAGCACCTTCGTCGCGAACTTCCTCGGCACCTCCAACCTCATCGAGGGCGAGGTCGTCGAAGCCGCCGGCGAGGTGACCGTGGCCGCCGGCGGCGGCAAGCTCCGGATGCCCGCCGACCGCTGCGCCGCGGCCACGGCCACAGGCGGCCGGCTCCTCGTCGGGATCCGCCCGGAGAAGATCACGCTCGCGCACGCCGACGACGCGGACGCGATCCCCGCCGGACGCAACAAGGTCACCGGACGCATCTCCGACGCCTCCTTCATCGGCGTCTCCACCCAGTACGTCGTCGACGGCCCCGCCGGCACCGGCCTCCAGGTGTACGAGCAGAACATCGAGCGCGACACCCGGCTCGTCCCCGGCGCCCCGGTCGTCCTGCACTGGAACGTGGAGCACACCTTCGGCCTCGACGCCGCCCAGGACCGGGCGGCCGGCGTGGAGACGGTGGAGGACGCCGCATGACGACCCTCACCGAGACCCCACCCGTGGCGGAGCCGCCCGCACCCGCCCCCGCGGTGCGCAGGCGCTCCACGCGCCGGCGGCTCGTCCCGTACTGGCTGCTCCTGCCCGGCATCCTGTGGCTGCTGGTGTTCTTCGCGCTGCCGCTCGTCTACCAGGCGTCCACCTCCGTGCAGACCGGCTCCCTGGAGGAGGGCTACCGGGTCACCTGGCACTTCCAGACGTACTGGGAGGCCCTGCGCGACTACTACCCGCAGTTCGTGAAGTCCCTGCTGTACGCCGGGACCGCGACGCTCCTGTGCCTGCTGCTCGGCTACCCGCTCGCCTACCTCATCGCGTTCCGCGCCGGCCGCTGGCGGCACGTCCTGCTCGTCCTCGTCATCGCGCCGTTCTTCACCAGCTTCCTCATCCGCACGCTGGCGTGGAAGACGATCCTCGCCGACGGCGGCGTGGTCGTCGGCGCCCTCGACGCGCTGCACGTCCTGGACGTCACGAGCTGGCTCGGCTGGACCGAAGGCGACCGGGTCCTCGCGACACCGCTCGCCGTCGTGTGCGGTCTGACGTACAACTTCCTGCCGTTCATGATCCTGCCGCTCTACACCTCGCTGGAGCGGATCGACGGACGGCTCCACGAGGCCGCCAAGGACCTGTACGCGTCCCCGGCCACCACCTTCCGCAAGGTCACGTTCCCGCTGTCCATGCCGGGCGTCGTCTCCGGCACGCTGCTCACCTTCATCCCGGCGAGCGGCGACTACGTCAACGCCGAACTGCTCGGATCGACCGACACCAAGATGATCGGAAACGTCATCCAGACGCAGTTCCTCCGGGTGCTCGACTACCCGACAGCGGCCGCGCTGTCGTTCATCCTCATGGCCGTCGTGCTGATCATGGTCACGGTCTACATCCGCCGGGCCGGAACGGAGGACCTGGTCTGATGCTGCTGCGCTGGATACGACGCAACCTCGTCGTCCTCGCGGGCCTGCTCACGCTCGCGTACCTGATCCTGCCGAACATCGTCGTGATGGTGTTCTCCTTCAACGCGCCCAAGGGACGCTTCAACTACGCCTGGCAGGAGTTCTCGCTGAACGCCTGGAAGGACCCCTGTGGCGCCCCCGACCTCTGCACGGCGCTCGGTCTTTCCCTCCAGCTCGCCGCGTGGGCCACGCTCGCCGCGACGGCCCTGGGCACGATGATCGCCTTCGCGCTGGTCCGCTACCGCTTCCGGGCGCGCGGCGCGATCAACTCGCTGATCTTCCTGCCGATGTCCATGCCCGAGGTCGTCATGGCCGCCTCGCTGCTCACGCTCTTCCTCAACATGGGCGCCGAGCTCGGCTTCTGGACGGTGCTGATCGCCCACATCATGTTCTGCCTCAGCTTCGTCGTCGTCGCCGTCAAGGCCCGGGTCATGTCCATGGACCCGCGCCTGGAGGAGGCCGCCCGGGACCTGTACGCGGGCCCCGTGCAGACCTTCCTGCGGGTCACCCTGCCGATCGCCGCGCCCGGCATCGCCGCCGGCGCGCTGCTCGCCTTCGCGCTGTCGTTCGACGACTTCATCATCACCAACTTCAACTCCGGCTCCACCGTGACCTTCCCCATGTACGTGTGGGGATCGGCACAGCGCGGCACGCCGGTGCAGATCAACGTCATCGGCACGGCGATGTTCGTCATCGCGGTCCTGGTGGTCGTCGCCGGCCAGTTCACGGCCGCGCGGCGCAAGCGCACGGAACACCTCCAGTAGCAACGCACGATCCCTGAGGGAGTTGGAAGCCATGGCCCCAGTCGCCATGCGTACCGCTGCACGATCACTCTCGGACGCCCAGCCCGTCCCCTTCTGGCTGGAAGACCCCGGCAAGCCCGGCGCCCTGCCCGCCCTCACCACCACCGAGCACTGCGACCTGCTCGTGGTCGGCGGCGGCTACAGCGGACTGTGGACCGCGCTCCTCGCCAAGGAGCGCGACCCGCACAGGGACGTCGTACTGATCGAGGGCCGGGAGGCGGGCTGGGCCGCCTCCGGGCGCAACGGCGGCTTCTGCGCCGCGTCCCTCACCCACGGCCTCGGCAACGGCCTGTCCCGCTGGCCGGACGAACTGCCGAAGCTCGCGGAGCTCGGCGCCCGCAACCTCGACGCCATCGAGGCGGCGATCGCCGCGTACGGCATCGACTGCGACTTCGAACGGACCGGCGAGATCGACGTCGCCACCGAACCGCACCAGCTCACGGAGCTGCGCGAGATGTACGGCGAGGCCGAACGCCTCGGTCTCGCCGACGGCCTGGAACTCCTCGACCGCGACGCCGTACGCGCCGAAGTCCACTCGCCGACCTTCCTCGGCGGCCTGTGGGACCGGCGCGGCGTCGCCCTCCTGCACCCCGCCAAACTCGCCTGGGGCCTCAAACAGGCCTGCATCGGCCTGGGCGTCCGTGTCTACGAGAACACCCGCGGCATCGACCTGACGACGTCCGGCCCGTCGATGGCCGTACGCACCCCGTACGGCAGGGTCCTCGCCCGCCAGGTCGCCCTCGGCACCAACGTCTTCCCGTCCCTGGTGCGGCGCGCCCGGCTCTACACGGTCCCGGTGTACGACTACGCCCTGATGACCGAGCCGCTGACACCGGACCAGCTCGCCTCCATCGGCTGGAAGAACCGGCAGGGCCTCGGGGACAGCGCCAACCAGTTCCACTACTTCCGGCTCAGCGCCGACCACCGCGTCCTGTGGGGCGGCTACGACGCGATCTACCCGTTCGGCGGGCGCGTCCGCGCCGAGCTGGACCAGCGCCCAGAGACGTATCTGAAGCTCGCCGAGCACTTCTTCCGCTGCTTCCCGCAGCTTGAGGGGGTCCGCTTCAGCCACGCCTGGGGCGGCGCCATCGACACCTGCTCCCGCTTCTCCGCCTTCTTCGGTACGGCGCACCGGGGCCGGGTCGCCTACGCGGCCGGGTTCACGGGCCTGGGCGTGGGCGCGTCGCGGTTCGGCGCCGACGTGATGCTCGACCTGCTGTCGGGCGAGCGTACGGAGCGCACGGACCTGGAGATGGTGCGCCGCAAGCCGCTGCCGTTCCCGCCGGAGCCGTTCGCGTGGGCGGGCATCGGCATGACCAAGTGGTCCCTGGCCCGCGCCGACGCCAACGGCGGACGCCGCAACCTGTGGCTGAAGGCGATGGACCGGCTGGGCCTCGGCTTCGACAGCTGAGCCGTGTCCAGGGGCGTAGCGCGCCCGCTGTGCGCCCCTGTGCGCCGTTCACCTCTTCGTGGTGGCGGAACCCGCGTAATGATCCACGTAAGCCCTGCTCTCCCGTGTGAACGCACTGCCCTGAGGGGCAGTCACACACGGACATGGAGGCTGTGGGCGATGACTGGTTCGGGCGCTTCGGGGAAGTCCGGCTCATCCGGGGCGCGGACCGCCCGTGCCAAGGCGGCGGTGGAGTGGCTCGCGTCGGTGGCACCCGACCCCGACGCCTGCCGGTGGGAGTGGGAGCGCAACCCCCTGGGTGTCGCGCTGCTGCCCGCCGGCCGGCGCTGGGACGTGCTGATCATTCCGGGCCGGCTCGGATACCCGACCCTCGACGTGCTCCAGCGGCTCGTCGGCCGGCCGGGCCCGGTGCTGGCCGACTTCGGAGACGAGCGCATGGGCTTCTTCGTCCCGGCGGGCACCGCGGCGCGCTGGGTCGGTACGGGGGTGCGCAGCGCGGGGCGCGGCGCCTGGATCGTCGTCCCCTACCCGGGCAGGACCACCGGAGGGGTGCGCTGGCTGGTCCTGCCGGACGGCACGGGGACGCTCACGGACCCGGCGCTGCTGGAGCTGGCGCTGCACGAGGCCGCGGGCCGCATCGCGTGGGACGGCGACGACCGGAGGACGTGACCGGACGGCGACGACCGGAGGACGTGACCCGGGGCGTGACCGGGGCCTTGGCGACGGGACCGGTCCGGATCACCTGGATCCCGGGGCTCTCCCGGAACGTCGACGCCTGCGGACGGAGCCGGCCAGCAGCGCGAGCCCGGTGAACAGCAGCGCGCTGCCCGCCACGTCCAGCGGCCAGTGGTAGCCACGCAGCACGAGACCGGCGCCCGTCGCCGCCGTGAGCACCACGGCGACGGGCAGCAGCGCGCGCCGGTGCACCAGCAGGGCCGCCCCGCAGTACGCCACCAGGGCCGTCGCCGTGTGGCCCGAAGGGTAGTACCCGGTCGCCGCGGTGAGCGGGCCCGGCCGGTCGAGCAGCAGCTTCAGCGGCACCACCAGGGCCGGTACGAGCACCATGGCGAGCCCCGCGTACAGCGCCCGCACCCGGCGGCCGCGCCACACCGCGTACCCCGCCGCCACCAGCAGTACGGGCACGGCGACGTGCGCGTGACCCAGGTCGGCGCCCAGTTCGGTGAGCCACGCGGGGCCGACGCCGATCAGGGCGCGCCCGGCGCTCTCGTCCAGCCGGGTCAGCGGGCCGCGTACCGCCACCTGCCAGGTGACCAGCAGGAACCCGCACAGCAGAAGGACGCCGACGAGGCCGGAAACGGCAGTCGGCCGCCCNNGTGTTCCCGGGCGGCCGACGTGACCGGTGTGCTGCCGCGCGCCCCGGGGGGTGTGGGGTGGGCGACGGTCCGATCGGTGAGGAGTGCCGGCACCGGAGGCGTCGGCGGTGTGCCCGAAGGCACGCCCAGGACGGAACTGGGGAGGCCCCGGCCTGGAACCGCCCGCAGTCCCCTGCGAGCGGGGTTCTTCTCTCATCTGGAACGACCGTACGGCAGACGCCGGGGGACCGACAGACGGATCTCCAACCCGCCATCGGCCCCCCACAGCATCTTCACGCGGTGCCGTCTCAGATGCGGACGAACGCGGCCTCGATGATGTCGAGACCCTCGTTGAGCAGGTCATCGCCGATGACCAGCGGCGGCAGGAAGCGCAGCACGTTGCCGTACGTGCCGCAGGTCAGGACCAGCAGGCCCTCGGCGTGGCAGGCCTTCGCCAGCGCGCCGGCGGCCTCCGGGTTCGGCTCCTTGGTCGCCGGGTCCTTCACCAGCTCGATCGCGATCATCGCGCCACGCCCGCGGATGTCACCGATGATCTCGAACTTCTCCTGCATGGCGGCGAGACGGCCCTTCATGACCTCCTCGATGCGCTTCGCCTTGCCGTTGAGGTCGAGCTCCTTCATCGTCTCGATGGAGCCGAGCGCACCCGCGCAGGCCACCGGGTTGCCGCCGTACGTGCCGCCCAGGCCGCCCGCGTGCGCGGCGTCCATGATCTCGGCGCGGCCGGTGACGGCGGCGAGCGGCAGACCGCCCGCGATGCCCTTGGCGGTGGTGATCAGGTCCGGGACGACACCCTCGTCCTCACACGCGAACCACTGGCCGGTGCGGCAGAAACCGGACTGGATCTCGTCCGCGACGAAGACGATGCCGTTCTCGTTGGCGAACTTCACGATCTCCGGCAGGAAGCCCTTCGCCGGCTCGATGAAGCCGCCCTCGCCGAGCACCGGCTCGATGATGATGGCGGCCACGTTCTCGGCGCCGACCTGCTTGGTGATCTGGTCGATGGCCTGCGCGGCGGCCTCGGGGCCGCAGTTCTCCGGGCCGGTCGGCCAGCGGTAGCCGTACGCGACCGGGACGCGGTACACCTCGGGCGCGAACGGGCCGAAGCCGTGCTTGTACGGCATGTTCTTGGCGGTCAGCGCCATCGTGAGGTTCGTACGGCCGTGGTAGCCGTGGTCGAACACGACGACGGCCTGTCGCCTGGTGTACGCGCGGGCGATCTTCACCGCGTTCTCGACGGCCTCGGCGCCGCTGTTGAACAGCGCGGACTTCTTGGCGTGGTCGCCCGGCGTCAGCTCGGCGAGGGCCTCGCAGACCTCCACGTAGCCCTCGTACGGGGTGACCATGAAGCACGTGTGCGTGAAGTCGGCGAGCTGCGCGGACGCACGGCGCACGACGGCCTCGGCGGACGCGCCGACGGAGGTCACGGCGATGCCGGAGCCGAAGTCGATCAGGCGGTTGCCGTCCACGTCCTCGATGATGCCGCCGCCCGCGCGGGCGGTGAACACCGGCAGTACGGAGCCCACGCCACCGGCCACCGCGGCGACGCGGCGGGCCTGAAGCTCCTGCGACTTCGGGCCGGGGATGGCGGTGACGACGCGGCGCTCCTGCGGAATTTCGGTCATGCGGGGCTCCTGGGGTGTACGGACGCACTTCTCTTTCTCCCGCAGGCTAGGTCCGGGGGAGGCGCGCGGGCATGCGCCGATCGGGAGTGGTGCGATACGTGTCGTTGTCCGCCGCGGACATAGCGGCGGCGCCCGGCCNGGCCCGGTGACCGCCGGCCGGCCGGGCGTCGCGGCGCGGCGGGCCAGCAGGTACCCGGCCTGGAAGCGGCTGCTCGCGCCCAGCTCGTCCATCAGCTCCGACACCCGCCGCCGCAGGGTGCGCAGCGACATCCCCAGCCTCCGCGCGATCACCTCGTCCTTCGCGCCCGACGCGAGGTGCCCCGCGATGGAGTCCTTCAGATGCAGCTCCGTCGCCTCCGTGTACGCGGGGGCGAACGGCTCGGCGAGGTGCCACGCCTGGAGGAACACCGCCCGGAGGAACGCCACGGCCGACGGCTCCCGTACGACGAGGGCCGCGTCGGTGTCGTCCTGGACCGGCAGGAAGGCGAGCGACCCGTCGAACACCAGGAGCCCCCCGAACAGCTCCCCGAGCGTCCGCACCTCCGCGCCCGCGTCCCCGGTCAGCCGTACGTACTCCTGGGCGGCCGGGGAGTAGCGCGCCGTGTGGCGGCAGAGCGCCCGCAGCCGCACCCCCCGGGCCAGCATCTCCAGGTCGCGTTCCGCCTCCGACGTCCAGGCCGGGTGGCCGCCGCCCGGCAGGACGGCCAGCGCCTCATCGGTGCAGCGGCCGGCCGCGTCGCACACGAGCCGCGCCACCCGGTCCCGCGCGCCGACCGCCTCGACGGCCCCGGACGCCCGGTGGCCGCGGGACGTCCGCTCGTACAGCGGGCCGAGCGCGTCGAGCCGGGCCCTGGCCTGCTCCAGCGCGTCCAGGCGGCGGCGCAGCCGGCTCTCCTCGGGGCCGATCAGCTCCGCGGCCGCCGTGTACGGGCTGACGGCCCGGAGCCGTACGTCGTCGCTCCCGGCGGGCTCGCGGACCGCGAGCCGGTGGCAGACGAGCGTCTCCACGGCCTGCGCCAGCTGCCGCGGCGACACGTCCAGCGCGGCCCGTACGGAGTCGGGCGTGGCGGAGCCCTCCTCCAGCAGGTGCGCGTACGCCCGCCTGGCCGTGTCGCCGAGCTCCGACAGGCTGCGGAAATCAACCGTTTTGTCCATCTCGTACCCCTCCCCTTCCTGTCAGGCAGCTTGCTGAAGGGGGTGATCCCTGGACCCGGGGGTGATGACCCCGGGATTCTTGAGGCACCGGGAAAACGCCCCGGACTTCAGCAAGACGAATGACACCCCTGGAGACTTGAGAACGCTCTCAAGGGTTCCCACGGAAAACGCCCTCTCGATTCCTGGCCGGAAATACCTGTGCCTTTTTCCGGCCGGTAACGGAAAAGAACGAGACATCGGAAGACCGTATGGAAACGGAGAGAACCGCCATGCAGCTCCGCCGCCGGCGCGTCACCACCCTGGCCGTCAGCACCGCCGTCCTCACCGGCCTCCTCCTGCCCGGCACCGCGCTCGCCGCGGCCCCCGGGGCCACCGCTCCGCCGCCCGCCGCCGCCCGGCCCGCGCCCGCGTCCGCCCAGGCGGGCAAGGTCGACGTGGCGTCCGCCGTCCTGGACATCACGCAGCGCATCATCCGGATCGTCAACGACGCCATCGAGCGCAAGCAGAATCGCAGCGGCTATGTGAAGAGCCTTATGGAAGGCGCTTTCTACGAGGCCGGGCAGCGTTACAACGTCATGATCATCAATGACGCCAACCGTCACACCGCGCGCCTCAACGGCGTCGTCTACGACGCGAAGGTCAGCGGAATCCACGGAAAGTACCGCGTCCTCGTGTTCGAATCCGGCGAGTTCACCAACCACGGCGACGGCGGCTGGATCAACTGGGCGTTCCGCGGCTGGTTCGACCGCGACGGCGGCCACGTGAAGTTCCGCCGCTCCTGGTGACACCGCCCCGGCACCCGTCCCGTACCGAAAGGAACCGCCCCACCATGCGACGCAGTACCGCCCTCGCCACCCTCGCCCTCACCGCGGCCGCCCTCGTCGGCGGCACGGCCCTCCCCGCCCAGGCCGCCGAACGCCCCACCGGTGCGGCCACGGCCTCGCCCGCGGCCCCGGCCTCCGCCTTACCCGCCGCCCAGGCCAAGAGCGTGACCGTGAAGGTGGCCATGGACCAGCTCGGCGCGGGCAACCGCATCGCCGACGCGCTCCGCGGCATCAAGACCGACGACCGCGGCAAGTTCGTGCAGGAGGCCGTCAACAAGGCCTTCGACGCGGCCGGCGGCCGGCACAACGTGATGCTGATGAACCTCAGCCAGAACTACCAGGAACGCCTCCAGGGCAAGCGCCTCTACGCCAACGTCCAGTGGGGCAACATCTACTACGGACTGTGGATCGCGGAGTCCGGCGCGTTCACCAACCAGGGCGACGGCGGCTGGATCAACTGGGGCTTCAAGGGCTGGTTCGACCGCGACGGCGGCCACGTGAGGTTCCACCGCTCCTGGTGACGCCGCGTCAGCCGCACCGATCCCGGGCCGTACCAGTAAATTGACGGATGCACGGACGGCGGTCAGGCGGTGGTCAGGGGGCAGGGGCATGGACAGGGACGGTACGTCGTACGAGGGGCGTGGCACACAGGGCGGCAG
>NZ_JABWDV010000393.1 GCF_013362995.1 Streptomyces sp. TRM64462
CGGACGATCGTGGAGTCGACCGCGACGACCCAGTCGAGGTCGCCTTCGGCGTCGGCCTGGGCGAGCAGGGCGGTGAAGACCTTCTCCCAGGTGCCGTCGGCGGCCCATTTCCGCAGCCGGTTGTGGGCGCCTTTCCATGAGCCGAAGTGCTCGGGCAGCTCCATCCACGGAGTGCCGGTGCGGTACTTGAAGGCGATCGCGTCGATCACCTGCCGGTGGTCCCGCCACCGGCCACCCCGCTTCGGTGTCCGGTCCGGCAGCAACGGCTCGATGCGTGCCCACTGGGCGTCAGTCAACGACACGCATCAACCAACGATCAGATGATCCGAAGGAAACGGCCTAGGCGTCGTAGACGGTGGAGCAATGCGCGACGTGTACGACCCACACCACTGGTCCGCCGTTGTCGATCGTGTAGATCACGCGGTAGCCGCCTATCCGTAGGCGGTGCCGGCCCGGCCGGTCGGGGATGACCGGGACGGGGCGGCGTCTCGCTCAGGCGTGTCGGCACGGGCCCCTGTCACTCCGCGTATGACGCGAGGAACGGGGTCTGGGCCGGGTTTCCCTTGTGGTCGAAGCAGCGGACCTCGATCCCTGTGTCGGGGCTCCACTTCGCCACCTTGCAGAAGCGCGCGTCCGATCCTAGGGCGGTGACCTGGACGTTTCCCTTGTCGAAGCGCTCCATCATGGGGGTCTTCACCCAGTACCGTCCCTCGTCCGACCCGGTGCCGGTGGTCACGCTGGTCGGCTCGCCCAGTGCGTCCCACGTCCACTGTGGGTCGGTGTGTTCGTCGTCCCTGCCCTGGGCCCGGGTGTACGCGGCCAGGTCGGTCCGCACCAGGCTCGCCTTCCGTACGTAGGTGAGGGCGAAGAGGCTGTCGGCGGGACTGCCGCTGTCGGGGGCGTGGCAGTTGACCTCGACCACCACCGGGTCGAAGGCGCTCCGGATCGACCCCACCATGCAGCGGCGGCCGTCCACGGCCGCGTGCGCGGCGGTGACCTGGACGTGCCCCAGCTGGGCCCCGGGGTCGAAGCCGCCGCCCTGCCCGGGCAGCTGCACCTCGTAGCGGCCGGTTGCGACACGGGAGACCTTCACTCCGTAGCCGCTGGAGTTGTACCAGTACCCCTCGTAGGGCACGTGGCTGTTCAGCTGGCTGGTGGTCAGGTACGCGAAACCGCTTCGGCCGTCCGCCACCTCGGCATTCGCCCAACTGGCCGTGAACTCCGCGTCCGTGGGCGCGCCGTCCGGCTTGTAGCAGCGCAGCGAGAGCCAGACCCCGGTCCACGCCGTCGGTTCGCCCGTGCCGTCGCCCGCCCAGGAGCGGCTGGTGTACCGGATCGTGCAGTACGCGTTCGACGCCCCGTGTGCGGTCACGTGCGCCACCCCGCGGTTCGAGTCCAGGGCGGTGCCCAGGCCCTCCATGAACACCCAGTACTCGCCGGTCCCGACCCGGACGGCCTCGTTCTCGCCGCCCGAGGAGTTGACGCTGCGGCGCGGGGTGTAGTCCCAGCCCTCCGGCCAGGACGCCCTGTCGGCGTGCACATAGCCGTAGTCGTGCGGCACAGGCACAGGCACGGGCGCGGGCGCGGGCACGGGCGCGGCCCCGGCCGAGGGAGCGGTCGCGGGAGCAGCCCCGCCGCGAGCACCAGGGGCAGCGCGAACGCCGCGCGCAGGTCAGCCTTCCAGGACATCGACGAACACCCCCGGCGAGTAGGTCGCGGCGTACTGTCCCGTACCCCCGTACCTCAGCCACCACGAGCCGTCCCGGGTGGCTGGGTGCGTCGTCCCGGTCAGCCCGTAGACGCCGGTGCGCAGGGTGCGCAGGGACTCCACGCTTCGGCACGGAGACGCGCAGAACTCGAGTCCGACCGTCTGCCCCGGCGCGCTGGTGTAGGCGTCGGTCTCCCAGTCGGCGACGGTCAGGCGGCCGAGGGCGCTGACGCCCTGCCCCTGGCGGACCGGGTTGGGGGTGGCGACGAAGGTGAGCTTGGAGCTGCGCCGCACCTTGGCCGTCGCGAGGTCCGTCCGGGAGGTGATGCTGCTCTCCGGGTGCGTGTGGAGGTTGTTGCTCGCCACCGTCGCCGCCATCTTCCAGTCGCCGGCGTAGCTGTTGGTCACCTCGGCGCTGCCGGTGTCGATCCGGAACCACTCGGTGCACACCGAGGTGGTGACGCTGATGGGCTCGCAGGTCGCCGGCAGGTCGCGGGCGCCGTGCCAGACCTGCCCGCCGGGACTGAGGAGGTGGACCTCCACGCCGTGGCGGAGAATGCCGGCGGCCGCTCTGGCGGTGACGGTCGCCTGGAAGGTGAGCGTCCTGTCCGGCCCGAGGACGATGGCGCGGCCGCCGTGGACGGAGGCGCTGAGGATCTCGGGCGGGGCCAGGTCGTGGTGGTCCGCGCGGGCAGGCGGCGCGACGGCGAACGTGGCCAGCAGCGCGCCGGCCGCCGCCACGACGGCCGCCCGCACGGCGGGCAGGGCTCCGATACGCATGGTGTCCCCCAGGTTTGCCGGCGTGGCCGGAGCGTACGAGCCCGCCGCGACGGCCGGCACTCGCGCGGCGGGCATCGCGACACGTCCATGACAGTCGTGACGGTTCCGGCACGGCCTTGGTCCTCACCCGGCGGGCGTGCGATGGGCCGGATGTGGGGTGTGGGGGTTCTAACGGCGTAATCGGCGGGTGTGCGTGATGAGGGTGGAGGGGCGGGTGGAACAGAGGTGGTGCTCGATGTGAGGGGGCAGGTATGCCGCAGGTGGACGTACTCGTCTACATTCCACGGCCCGCCGCAGA
The DNA here is from genome assembly GCF_013362995.1 of Streptomyces sp. TRM64462. Taxonomy (GTDB): domain Bacteria; phylum Actinomycetota; class Actinomycetes; order Streptomycetales; family Streptomycetaceae; genus Streptomyces. The sequence goes on from NZ_JABWDV010000393.1 coordinate 2,787, forward strand.
GGTGTTCGCCTTCCTGGCCGACGGGTGCAATCTGGCGCGCTGGCACTCCGGGGTCGCCGACATCCGTGCGGAGGGTGTCGACTATCTGTACCGGTTTCCCGGGCGGCGGCGGGAGACGCGGCTCGCGCGGTCTCTGTGCGCCGAGGGCAGCCGGGTGAGCTTTCTCGGCGACCGGCTCTGGACGCCGCTCGGCAGTCAGTCGCCGCGGCACGACTTCCGGGTGTCGCCGCGCGGCGAGGGCTGCCATGTGGACATCCAGGTCACCGTACGGCTGTGGGGCGGGATGCTCGCTCTCTGGCCGGTCGTGGAGCTGGGGTGGCGGCGTGATCTGCCGGAGGACGCGCGGCGGCTGTACCGGCTGTTGACGGGCGGGCAGGATCCCGCGCCGTCGGCTGTGGCGCGCGGCGGTGGTCCCGGACGGCGCGGCGGTGAGCGGTCGCGGGGCGGTGGGCTGCCCCTTCGCGCGCTGTTGCCGCACCGGCGCGGCGTGCCGGGGCCGTCCTCCGGGTGAGGGCGGCCCCGGCCGTAAGTCCGTCAGTCCGTAAGTCCGTCAGTCCGTCGGTCCGTGAGTCCATAAGTCAGTGAGGGTGTGCGGCGAGCCACGCCGCCAGTTGCTCCCGCGTCGTCGCCGGGTCCGCGACCAGGACCGCGAGCGCGTCGTCGGCCTGGGGGACCGTCGCCACCGCCGGGCAGCGGCGGCAGGCGTCCGTTCCCGACTGGTGCCACCACTTGCACCGCGCCCGCAGATGGCAGCGCGGTACGGGGGCGTCCTCCGGCGCGGGCAGCGCCGCCATCCGGTCGATCAGGCCGCACACGTCGCCCCTCCGGTTGGCGCACTCGCTCACGCAGTGCGACGCGAACCGCAGGATCCGCGTGGGCGGTACGCCCTCCGGGATCGCGCCGGCGACGTCCGCCGCCGGCACCGGCTCGGCCAGGTAGCTGACCCGGCCGTCCGCACCGGACCGTACGCCCAGGACGACGGACTCCGGCCGGTCGGGGGCGCCGCTGGGGCACCAGCGGGTGCTCTCGGCGGTCATCGGTCAGCAGGGCTTCGTGGCGTCGCTGTCCGCCGGGGTGCCGAGCTGGGGGGCCACGAAGCCGATCACGTTGCCGTCCGTCGTCGCGCCCCCTCGGTCCTGCTCCAGGGCGATGGCCTGCTGGATGCTGTCCGCCAGTTGCTGCGCGGTGGCGATACGACCCTGGGCCGAAGCCGCCGGGGCCGCCGAAGCCGCCGGGGCCGTCGTCACGGCGGCTGCCGCCAGACCGGTCGCCAGCGCGGCGGCCGCCGCGGCCGAACGCAGCGTGGACTTCTTCATGCGGGTCAACTCCCTTGCCAGTAAAAGGAATCGGGCCTCTACACGGTGCCCTGTGCGCCCCCCGGTGGCAAGATCCGCGCCCTCCCGGCGGGTTGGTCGTGCAGTGGGGGTCTCCTCTCGGCCAGGGGGCTGGGCGCCGTGTCGGTCCATGGGATCGCTCGAGGTTCCCTGTAAGGGGCTTGTGGTCGCTCCCCTCGGCTGTGGCCGAGATTCCTCCGCCGGGGGAGGGTGCTCCCGTGGGGTGACTGCTGGTCAGTTGGGCTGTCGTGGGGGAGATTTCACGGTTGTCGGTGTCCGGGCGGTTTGGCTGGTGACCTTCTTGTGGCGGGGTGCGATCAAGTGGTCACGATCACGTCACGGGATCTTCACCACTCCGTCCGCGAGGTCGTACCTTGCGTGAGCACATGATGTGTTCAAGTCAAGCTTTCGTTTTCCTGGGGGATGTGGATCATGAGGTGGGGGAGCCGTGACAACGGCGCGCATGGCAGACGGGCCCGTTGGCTGATTCCGGGAATCGCCTCGGCGGTGGTGCTCTCCGTACTGCCCGCCCTGGGACCCGACCCGGTCGCCGCCGCGGCGGCCGCAGACGCGACACCCGCGGAGCAGAGCGAGGCGCGGCGCGCGCTGGAGAGCGCCAAGGAGTCGGGGCGGCGGGTCGAGGTACTCGGCGAGCGGTCGGAGCGTACGACCGTGTACGCGAACCCCGACGGGTTCTCGTTCACGCTGGAGGAGTCCGCCGTTCCGGTACGGGTCGCCAAGCCCGGCGGCGGCTGGCAGGCCCCGGACCCGACGCTGGTGCGCAGGCCCGACGGCAGCGTCGCGCCCAAGGCGGCCGCGGTCGGCATGGCGTTCTCCGGTGGAGGGTCCGGCGATCCGCTCGTACGGATCGAGGAGCGCGGCCGGTCGCTGGCGCTCGGCTGGCCCGGCAAGCTGCCCGAGCCCGAGCTCGACGGGGCCAGCGCCCTGTACAGGGAGGTGCTCGACGGCGTCGACCTGAAGGTCACCGCCTCCACCGAGGGCTTCCGGCACGTACTGGTCGTCAAGACCCCGCAGGCCGCGGCCCGTCCGGAGCTGAAGCAGATCGACTACTCCCTCAAGGCCGACGGGCTGCGCGTCGTCAAGGCACCCTCCGGGGCGCTGAGCGCCGTGGACGAGGACGGGAAGTGGGTGTTCCGCGCGCCGCCCGCGCAGATGTGGGACTCGGCAGGGGCCGCACGCGCCGCCGCCCGCAAGGCGGCCGCCGCGCCCGCGAAGCCAGACGCCGCGAAGGCCGGCGCCGCGAAGGCCGACGCGGCGGCCGCCACAGCAGAAGCCGCCACAGCAGAAGCCGCCACAGCGCCCGCCGCCACAGCCCCGGCCCCGCAGGCCGCCGACCCCGTCGAGGTCGGCCCCCCGGCCGAGCCCGGTGTCGAGCCCGCCGCCGGTGACACCGTCGCCACCATGGACGTCAAGGTCGGCCGCGGCGCGCTCGCCGTCGTACCCAGCGCCAAGATGCTCACCGGCACCGCGCCCGCGCACTTCCCGCTCTACATCGACCCCACCGTCACCTGGGGCGAGTCCGAGCGCACGCTCCTGCGCAGCGACGGCTACGAGTCCTACGGCTGGAGCAACGGCTCCGACAACGAGGGCAAGGGCATGGGCAAGTGCGGCACCTACGCCGGCTACTACTGCGGCCCCGGCTACGTCCAGCGCCTGTACTTCGAGTTCTCGCCCGCCAGCCTGAAGGGCAAGAAGGTCCTCGACGCCACCTTCCGCGCCACCGAGACCTGGTCCTTCACCTGTGACGCCCGCTGGGTGGACCTCGTCCGCACCAACAACATCTCCTCCTCCACCACCTGGTCGTCCCGTCCCACCGAACTGGACTGGATGGTCGACCGGTATGTGTCGGCCGGCCGCGGCACCGCGTGCAGCCCCTCGCAGCCCGCCGCCCCGATCGAGTTCAACGACAACCCGGAGGAGACCAACGAGAACCTGACGCCGACCGTCCAGAACTTCGCGGCCGGCAAGTTCTCCCGGCTCACCCTGGAGCTCCGCGCCCACGACGAGTCGGACACCTCCGCGTGGAAGCGGTGGCGCAACGACGCCGTGCTCGCGGTGAAGTACGTGGGCGTGCCCGCCACCCCGACCGAGGTCGGCCTGGCCGCCGGATCCGGCTACCTGTGCTCCACCAGCTCCACAAGCCCCACCGTCGTGTCCGACCCGACCCCGCTGGTGCAGGGCCGCCCGCGGACCGCGTCCGGCGGCGAGTCGGGTGCCAGCCTCCGTATCCGCTGGCGTACGGAGAAGTGGGACGGCTCGGCATGGGTCCTCGCCCACTCGGACCTCGACAGTCCCACCTCCGGTTACGTCGGCAACCTCGTCAAGCAGTCCCGCAGCCTGCCCACGCTCCAGGAGGGCGTGAAGTACCGGGTGAGGGCACTGACCCTCTCGTACTACGAGGGCGGTACGAACCGGCAGAACTCCGGCTACAGCAGCGCCTGCTACTTCAAGGTCGACCCGACCGCCCCCAAGGCCCCGAAGATCACCTTCGGTACGCCCTACACCGAGTGCACGCCCAACGCCTGCGCCGCCGCCGGCGGCCCCGGCAAGCCGGGCACCTTCACCTTCGCACCGGCCACCGGTGACACCAACAACGTCGCCTACCAGTACCGGCTGAGCCTCACCGACACCTGGAAGTCCGCGGGCAGCGGCTCGACGGTCAACACGAGCATCACCCCGGCCCGCTCCGGAACCCACCGGCTGTACGTCCAGGCCAAGGACAACGTCGGCCGCTGGGGCGCCCAGAGCGTCGTCGACTTCCTGGTCGCGCAGGGCGCCGGCCCCGTCGGGCGCTGGCACTTCGACGAGGCGTCCGGTGTCGCCGTGGACTCCGCCACAGCCGACGGCTCCACGCGCCACGACGCCACCCTCGGCGGCGGCGCCGTCCGCGACGACCGCGGCCGCCGCGGCCTGATCACGCACGACGCGAGCGGTGTGGAGCTGGCCGAGCCGGTCACCGACAAGGGCCTCGCCCTGAACGGCACCACCGGGTACGCGGCCACCGCGGCCCCGGCCCTGGAGACCCGCTCGGCGTTCACCGTCTCCGCCTGGGTCCGCCTGGACAGCGCCGGCGGCTACGCCTCCGTGCTCAGCCAGCGCGGCCCGGACGGCAACCCGTTCGCGCTCTGGTACTCGGACTACTCGAAGACCTGGTTCTTCGGCATCCGCAAGGCCGACGGCACCGGCTACTACGGCAAGCCCGCCGTGTATCCGGCGAAGACCGGCGTGTGGACCCACATCGCCGGTACGTACGACCCGGCCGCCAAGGAGCTGAAGCTGTACGTCGACGGCCGGCTCCAGGGCGGTGCCGTCACCGTCGAGGGCTCCTGGCAGTCCACGTACCCGCTGCAGATCGGCCGGCTCCAGAACGGCGCGAGCAGCTACACGTACCACTTCCCGGGCTCCATCGACGAGGTCGTCGTCTGGCAGCGCGTCCTGACGCACGAGGAGATCGCCCAGGAGGCGGAGCTGATCATCTCCGACGGCTTCGCGGCCGCGGAACTGGTCGCCGACTGGTCGGCGGCGCGGGGCAGCGGGACCACCATCGCGGACACCACCTCCGGCTACGGCAAGAACCTCACGCTGACCGGTGCCACGCTCGACGGCGAGGCGATCGTGCTGGACGGCGTCGACGACTCCGCGACCGCGCCCGGACCGCTGGTGTACGAGCACGCCTCGTTCACCGTGTCCACGCTCGTCGAGCTGGACGCGGCCAAGCTGGCGGGCAAGAGCGTCGGCTACACCGGCCAGGTGCTCGGCCAGCGCACCGCCGACGGCTCTTCCTGGGGCTTCTGGTACGAGCTGACCGGCAAGGACACCTTCCTCGACGAGGAGACGCTGGAGCAGCGGACCGTGCCGGTGGGCATCTGGCACTTCGGCCGGAAGAACGCCGACGGCACCTTCACCTCGGTCGTCTCCGACGAGGTGGCCGCCGTGGACAGCCCGGTCCGGCTGACCGGCATCTACAACTCGCTCAACGGCACGATCAGCCTCTACCTCGGCCACAACCAGAACGGCACGGCCAAGGGCTTCACCATCGCGCTCGGCGAGGGCGAGTTCGCCGTCGGCAAGGGCTTCACCGGCGGCGCCTGGGGCCACTACCTGCCGGCCCGCGTCCACGAGGCCCGCGTGTGGGTCGGGGCGATGGCCGGCTCGGAGCAGATCGACCACCGCGTAGGCGACTGAACCACCACACGACGAGCGGGCGGGCCTGCGATGCGGGCCCGCCCGCCCGTCGCCACGTTCACTTTTCCGGAGTAATGGGGGCGGAACTGATGCCACTCGGAACGACGTTCGGAACACCACCACCACCACGGAGACGCCGGCCATCGGGCCGGCGGCTGCTCCTCACCACGATCGCCCTGGGGCTCGTCGTACCCCTCGGGCTCGCACCGTCGGCCGTGGCCCTGGACGGGCCGGGCGGGCAGGGCGGGCTCGGGCGGCCCGATGTGCCCGAGCCGCGCGTCAGCAAGGTCGCGCCGGTGTCCGGGCAGGGCGCCAAGAAGGCCCGTGAACTGCGGGCCGCGCACAGCAAGGCCAACGCGGCGCAGGCCGCGAAGGCCACCGCCGAGCGGCGCGCCGCC
>NZ_JABWDV010000394.1 GCF_013362995.1 Streptomyces sp. TRM64462
CGGACGATCGTGGAGTCGACCGCGACGACCCAGTCGAGGTCGCCTTCGGCGTCGGCCTGGGCGAGCAGGGCGGTGAAGACCTTCTCCCAGGTGCCGTCGGCGGCCCATTTCCGCAGCCGGTTGTGGGCGCCTTTCCATGAGCCGAAGTGCTCGGGCAGCTCCATCCACGGAGTGCCGGTGCGGTACTTGAAGGCGATCGCGTCGATCACCTGCCGGTGGTCCCGCCACCGGCCACCCCGCTTCGGTGTCCGGTCCGGCAGCAACGGCTCGATGCGTGCCCACTGGGCGTCAGTCAACGACACGCATCAACCAACGATCAGATGATCCGAAGGAAACGGCCTAACCCCCGCCTGCCTGATCGTCGGTCCCGCACCGGCCTCCATACCCATTCGGGCCGCTGGTGAGCGCCTCTGTGCGGCGCAAGTGCTCAAGACCCATCCACCTGTGTGCCGACACGGCACACTCAAGTCTGGGAGGGGACCTCCGTGTCCACACTCACCATGCTCGTCCTGCTGCTCCTGGTCCTCGTCGTCATCCTGATCCTCGCCGTCGTGGGCTACGTCGCCTTCCGCCACCCGCGTCTGCGCACACCGCTACTGGTCGTCTTCGCCTTGGCGGGCGTCTTCGCCACGTTCTTCGCCCCCCTTGCCGCACGGTGAAGTTGTTCAGCGCTGTGCTGACTCGGTGAATCCTGGGGGGCCTGGGGGACGGACACTGATCCGGTGTGGTCCACAGGCGAGACACCATGAGACAGGACGCATGCGAAAGGGGTGTCACCGGACCAGTGACACCCCTTTGGCCTGCCAGTTTCCTGACCTGCTGCGGTGGGTGTGGGATTTGAACCCACGGTGGCTCGCGCCACGACGGTTTTCAAGACCGTTCCCTTAGGCCGCTCGGGCAACCCACCCACGCCCCGCCTCACCTGCTGCGGAGCGGCTACAGCCTACCGGCTGAGGGAGGATGGCGGGGCGGGCTGGTCAGAGGACGGCCGGGGCGTGGCTGCGGCCCGTCGACTCCACTCCGCGATCTCGCTGCCCTCCTGGCGAGCAGAAGGGAGCAGCCAGGTCCCACTCCGGTTTTCTTCCCTCAGCGCTTCCCTGGACGCCGAGATCGCCCCCGGGCCGCCTCATGGATCTCGTTGAACTCGCCGAGACTGACGTCGCCAGCTCTCAGAGGCTGGCGAGCAGGTCGTCGAGTGGGGCCGGTACGCGGGCGGGGTCGAGGGCCTCGACGAGGACGCGGCCGTAGCGGATCTTGCGCCCCTTCTTCGTACCGAGGAAGCGCCGCAACTGCTGCTGTGGGGTGCGGCCCCGCTGTGCGGGCTGGTGCAGGAAGGTCTGCAGGGCTCGCAGGTCGCCCTCCGCCCGGACGAGTTCCTCCACCCGTGTCACGCCCAGCGCGCGGATGAGTTCGTCCTCAAGATCCGCCGCGCAGACGTAGAACCGCTGTTGTGCCGCGCCGGCCCGTTCCCAGCCGCGGGCGTAGTAGCGGCGCTCCGCCTCGTCGCACAGTCCCGTGAGGTGCAGGCCCAGGCCGGGCTGCCCGAGGAGTTGGGCGAAGCGCCCGACGCTCATCGCACCGCCCATCGGCAGGACGCAGACTCCTTCGGCCGCCAGGTTCCGGCCGCGGCTCTCGGCCAGCGCGCTGACCGCTGCGGTGTCGCTCGGGCCTTCGAGCAGGACGGCTGCCCGGACGGCCAGCCGCGCGGCCAGCTCGCGCGCGGGGTCGCCGGGGCCGCCGGCCGCCCACGCGGTGACCGCATCCCGGAACGAGCCCATGTCCGTCATGAGACGAGTCTCCGCCCTCTCCAGTCACCGCGGTAGGGAATTTCCGCCAGCGCGTCGGTGTCGGCGGTGTCGGCGGTGAGCAGTGAGGAAGCTGCCGCGCCTGGTGCAGCCCGGGTACGTCGCGGAGATCATCAATGTGGGCGCCTACCTTCCTACCCACCTACCCGCCACCGCCCGCCGGCAGGCCGTGGTAGTGGCGGGGGGGCGTCAACCAGGGGGACTGTTCGGGGTGGTCACCCGCAGGGGTGGTGGCTTCGGGGTCCGGGCAGGTCGCGGGGGTCGTCGCGGGTGCGCGTGGTCACGCTTCGTACAGCGCGGCCCTACGCTCAGGGCTTTACGGACCGCTGCGTACCGGAGGCTTCCATGACGGTTCCCGTGGCTCGCGCGATCAGGAAGACGGCCGCTTCTCCCATCTCTGCGGGCGGGTTGGCGGACGGGTCCCGTGAGCACACCTTCTCGTTCCTCGCCGCCGGTTCCTGCGCGGTGCTCTCCGCCGTCGTCTACCTCGGCGCCATGACGTACACGCTCGCCCACTACCGCCACTGGGAAGGGCTCGCCGCGCTCTTCGTGTCCATCGCCTTCGCGCTCATCGCGCTGCTCGCGACCGTCCCGCACCTCGTCAGCGAGGCCACCGTCAGCAGCGCGAGTCCCTTCCCTCGCGCCATGATGTGGGGCACCAGCCTGGTCCTGGCCGCGCTGCAGATCACCGCGGCCGTACTCGGCGACGACGCCCACTTCTCGATGTCCGCCCTCATCGGCACCCTCACCGTGCTCGCCGTCGCCTGCTTCGGTGAGATGGCCGCCTTCTCCCTCGCGGAGGCCTAGCGGGGCCGGGCCGAAGGCCGCGCGATGCCTACGCCGTTCCGGTGCGTGCGCATCAGTGGCGTACGGGGCGGGGAACGCCATCCGCTGTCCGGCTTTGGTGCCGTGCCTCGGCTCTCTCCGGGAGGCACGGCACCGCCCGCCACTCCGCTTCCGCGCGTCAGTCGCCCTTGCGTTCGCCAAGCGTCACCTTGACCTGCTTCTCCTGACCGCCCCGCTTGTACGTCAGTGAGACCGTGTCGCCCGGCTGGTGCGTCCAGATCTCGCTGATCAGCGTCGGGCCGCTGTCGATCACACGGTTCCCGAAGCGCGTGATCACGTCGCCGGGGCGCAGGCCCGCCTTCGCCGCCGGGCCGTTCGGCGTGACGGCGGGCGCGCCGCCCGTCCCCTCGTCGGTGATCCTGGCGCCTTCGCCCTTCTCCGCCATGTTCACGATCGCGCCGATCATCGGGTACACCGGCTCGCCCGTCTTGATCAGCTGCTCCGCGACGTTCTTCGCCTGGTTGATCGGGATGGCGAAGCCCAGGCCCACCGAGCCCGCCTGCGACTGGCCGAAGCCCCCCGAGCCCGGCGACTGGATCGCCGAGTTGATACCGATGACCGCGCCCCGCCCGTCCAGCAGCGGGCCACCCGAGTTGCCCGGGTTGATCGACGCGTCCGTCTGCAGGGCGCTCATGTACGAACTCCGGCTCCCCGAGCCGTCGCTGGAGGCCACCGGGCGGTTCTTGGCGCTGATGATGCCCGTGGTCACCGTGTTCGACAGGCCGAACGGCGCGCCGATCGCGATGGTCGAGTCGCCGACCACCACCTTGTCCGAGTCGCCCAGCGCCAGCGGCGTCAGACCGGCCGGCGGCTTCCGCAGCTTCAGCACGGCCACGTCATAGCCCTGCGCCCGGCCCACCACCTCGGCCTCGTACGTCTTGCCGTTCGCGAACGTCGCCGTCAGCGTGCCGCCGTCCGCCGCCGACGCCACCACGTGGTTGTTCGTGAGGATGTGGCCTTCCTTGTCGTAGACGAAGCCGGTACCCGTGCCGCCCTCACCTTCCGCGCCGCCCGCCTTCGCCTCGATCGTGACGACGCTCGGCAGCGCCTTGGCCGCGACGGCCGCGACCGTGCCCGGGTCGCGCTTGAAGTCCGCGGGGGTGTCCCCGACCGACACGGTGGTGGAAGTGGCCCCGCCGCCCTGCCGCTCCGCCGCCCAGTAGCCGACGCCGCCACCGACCCCGCCGGCCACCAGGGCCGCCACGAGGACTGCGGCGACCAGGCCGCCGGAACGTTTACGCGGGGTGGGCGCAGGCGCCGTCGCCGCCGCACCCCACACCGGGGCGGCGCCCTGCCCTCCGTACGCCGGGAATGCCTGCGGCGCGGCGGGCGGTACGGACGGGGGCGGGGGCGCGGACGGCAGGGGCGCGGATGACAGGGGCGCCGACGGCATGGTGACGGTGGGGTGCGGGGTGGTCGCCGCGGGATCCGTGGGCGGTGGGGGTGTCTGCGGCTCCGGCTGCGGCTGCGGCTGCCGGGCCTGAGGCTCCTGCGGCTGCCGGGCCTGCGGCTGCTCCGCCGCCGGACCCTCGGCCGGTGCCGGTGCCGGTGCCGCGGTCGGCTCCGGTGCCGCAGCCCGCTCCGGTGCCGCGGCCGGCTCCGGGGACGGGGCCTCGGGCGTCGGGCCCTCGGGAGCAGCGGCGGCGGCCGGCACGGGAGGTGCGGACGGGGCGTCAGGGGCGGACGGAACCGCGGTGCCCTCGTTCTCGGTGCTCACAGCTCGATCTCCTCGGTGTCCACGTCGTCGTCCAGGGGTCGTCCAGGGGGGGTGCGGGAGCCCGCGGTGCAGTATCCGCGTACAGCTTTTCCCACAGCTCGTCAGGCCACTGTAAGCGGGACCTGTGCGTCCGCCACCCCTCCTTTATCTCAGGCAAAACGGACACCGCCCGGACGGCCGGAACCCTCCCTCGGCCCCCCGGCCCACCCCGAACGGTGGCACCATGTCGCGGTGACCCACGCACGCCAGCACACCGTCCAGGTCGTCGCCCACCGAGGCGCATCCCAGGACGCGCCCGAGCACACCCTCGCCGCCTACGTGAAGGCCATCGAGGACGGCGCGGACGCCCTGGAGTGCGACGTACGGCTCACCGCCGACGGCCACCTCGTCTGTGTGCACGACCGCCGCGTGAACCGCACCTCCAACGGCCGCGGCGCCGTCTCGGCCCTGGAGCTGGCCGACCTCGCCGCCCTCGACTTCGGCTCCTGGAAGGACCCCGACGAGAGCCCGGACTGGGGTGACCCGGACTACACCTCCGTCCTCACCCTGGAGCGCCTCCTGGAGCTCGTCTCCGACGCCGGACGGCACATCGAGCTGGCCATCGAGACCAAGCACCCGACCCGCTGGCGCGGCCAGGTCGAGGAGCGGCTGGTCCAGATGCTCAAGCGGTTCGGCCTGGCCGAGCCCGCGCGGCCGGAGGTCTCGCCCGTACGGGTCATGAGTTTCTCGGCCCGTTCGCTGCAGCGCGTCACGGCGGCACTGCCGGACGTCCCGACCGTCTACCTCACCCAGTTCATCTCGCCCCGGCTGCGCGACGGCCGCCTCCCGGCCGGCTCGCGGATCGCCGGGCCGTCCATCCGGATCGTCCGCAACCACCCCGCGTACGTCGCCCGCCTCCACCGCGCGGGCCACCGCGTCCACGTATGGACGGTGGACGAGCCGGAGGACGTGGAACTGTGCGTACGGCTCGGAGTCGACGCCATCATCACAAACCGCCCTAAACAGGTTCTGTCCCAACTGGGCCGTACGCCTCAGTAGTTACGGGGAGTGCTCCGGCGCATTCGCTCCGTGGCCGGCTGTGTCGAATGCGTCACTGTATGCGGACTGGCCGGTTTCCGGTTCAGGCCATTGGGGCATTCACACCGTGGCGTGGGGCGAAGGAGGTCTCGGGGGTGGCGTTGGTGGTGGCACAGGAAGTGCCGACGTCGTCGAGCATGGCCGTACCCCATGGCCCTGCGGGCGTGGGCGAGGCGAGAGGCCGGATGCGGGAGCAGCTGCGGTGCAGCGGGGTCCCCGAACCGGTCGTCGACGATGCGGTGCTGATCCTCTCCGAACTGCTCAGCAACTCCTGCCGGCACGGCAGACCGCTGGACGCGACCGAGATCGGCGACGGCGCCGTACGGGCCGCGTGGCGGGTGGACGCCCACGGCGCCCTGACCGTCGAGGTGACGGACGGAGGTGGTCCGACCCGTCCGGTTCCGGCCACGCCCTCGGTCACCGCACGCGGCGGCCGCGGGCTGAACATCATCAGCGCTCTCGCCCTGGACTGGGGGGTACGGGACGGGGCCTCGGGCGAGGTCACGGTCTGGGTGCTCGTCACCGGGCCGGCCCCCGGTCGCGACCGATCCGAAAACGATGCCGGTCCCCCGCACGGCCGTCTCGCTACGCGCGTCAACGGCAGCGGAGCTGGCGCCGGCTCCAGCTCCGGCACCGGCACCGGCACCGGCACCGTCAGCGGCACCGCCCGCAGCAACGGCCGTGCCGGTCGGCATCCCCTGCCGTCCGTGAACGGCAGCGGCACGACCCTCAACGGCATCGCGGGCGTCGCCCCAGGCGCAACGGCGGCGGGAGGCCCGTCGCCGGCTGGCGCAACAGCGGCGGGAGGCGCCGCGGCCACGGGACCGCTCGGGGGCGATCTCGGGTTCCTCGACGCGTACGACGACCTCGACTGACACCTCCGGCACCTCCGGCACCTGCGACACCTCCGAGGCCCGGTGGGGCTAGGCTCGCGGCCGACAGAGCACCGCGTTCCAACGGGAGACCCACGCATGGCCAAGAAGCGCCCCCAGACGAAGGCCAAGGCCGCCGCCAAGCCGCAGGTGACGAACGGGGAGGTACCGGTCGTCGGGGCCCGTGAGCCGTGCCCGTGCGGTTCGGGCCGCCGCTACAAGGCGTGCCACGGCCGGTCCGCCGCGCACGCGGTGACCGAGCTGGTGCAGCGTCCGTTCGAGGGCCTGGCCGGCGAGGGGGACTGGGTCGCGCTGCGCGAGCTGGTGCCCGCGGCCACCGCGCCCCTGCACCTCAAGAGCGGCCTGCCGGAGGGCGTACCGTCCGTGACGCTGGCGACCGTTCTGCCGATGGCGTGGCCCGCGCTGCGCCGCGACGACGGCTCCGTACTGATCGCGCTGCAGAACGACACGTCCTCCGGTGACCTCAGCCGCGATCTCGCGGACACGCTCCTGCGGGCGCTCGAAGCGGAGCCGGGCACTCCGGTGGCCGCCCGGCGCGTTCCCGCGGAGGGGCCGCGGCTCCAGGACCTGCTCGACCCGGAGGCCGGTTTCGAGCCGGTCGTCCACACGGGTTTCGAGTTCTGGGTGCCTGAGTCCGCCGACCAGACGTCGCCGGACGTGGCCGCGTCCCTGGAGCGGGCGAACGCCGCCGCCATCCCGACCGTCAAGCTGTCGGGCGTGGACTGCGCGTACTGGTGCGAGACCCCGGAGAAGAACCACCTGCGCTGGGTCATGCCTCACCCGGAGGAGCAGCTGCTCGACGCGCTGGCCCGGCTGCACGCGGCCGGGACGTCCTCGCTCGGCGAGGGCACCCGGCTGGTGGGGTCGTTCCGGGCGCACGGCCTGGTCGTGCCGGTGTGGGACCTGCCGAGCGGGATGGGCGCGGAGGAGTGCGAGAAGCCGGCCGCCGAGTTCGCGGAGCGGCTCGCGGGCGCCCTGGCGTCCGACGCCCCGCTGACGGCGGAGGAGCGACGGGCGCGCGGCGGGCTCACGAACCGTCAGGTCACCCTGAGCTGACCGCTCCACAGAGACCGGCGCGGGATCGCCACGGGTCGCCGCGGGGTCGCCGCGGGGTCGCCGCGAAGATCGCTCTCTGAGCCTTCCCCAAGGCCTACCAGACGGTAAATCGCTGTCCGAATAAGAGAGATCGAATTTGCGAACCGCCGATCTCTTGTTACCGTTCTGGAAGCCCGGTCGCTGGTGCATCCCCCGTCGCCAGCGACCGGGTTCTTGCATTTCCCCGGAATGCGTTCCTCCGGTTCCGTTTGGCAACGATGCGTCAACGGGCCGACGGCTTCGGGGCGTTGCTCCCCGAGCGCAGCAGGAGCGGGCTGTCCGGGTCGCCGTCCGCAGCGAACTCCGCCACCGCCGTGTACTCCTCCACGTCGCCACGACCGCGTTCACGTGGGCTTTCGCAGGCACCCGGCTCGTCGCCCGCGCCCACAGCGCAGTGGGTGCGCACGGTACGGTCGGCCGGGCCCATGAGGCTGAGGATCGCGCGGAGCTCACGGCCGCTGGTGTTGCGGTAGTAAGTGCGCGCCCAGACGTCCTCGCCCTCGGCGAGGACGCACGTCTGGGCCTCGACGCCGTGCGGCGACACCAGCGAGGGGCCGCACTGGGCGGCGCGGCCGCCGATCAGGGCAGCGCCGGGACCGGGCTGCGGTGCGTCACTTTCGGCCAGAAGCGGCGGGACGACGGAGCCGACGGTTCCGGAGCCTGTCGTTCCGGAACCGGTTCCGGAGCCGGTGGAGCGGGACGCGGGGGCGGACGCCGGGTCGGAGCCGCGTACGGCCCCGGAGGCCACCGGCGCCGGTGCCTGTGCCGACGCCGGTGTCGGTGTCGGTGTCGGTGTCGGTGTCGACGCGCCGGGGCCGCGGAGTACGGCGACCGGATCGGCGAGGGGTCCGGCTGCCGGGCCGGCGGTCGCCACCAGCGGAATCAGCGTCGCGGCGGCCACGACGGCGCCGAGTCCGATCATGCGGAGATTCATGGGGTGTCCCACCTGTCGACGGGCCGGAGTACGTGTGCGTACGCGGCCTGGCCGGTGCTTTTCCGGTTCCGGTGAAATTCCGGCGGTGGGGTGACGATAGCGGCGGAAGGCGCGCGTCTTCCGGGCCGCGCGCCCGTTTCCCGTACAAGTCGGCCTCGGCTCACACCCGTACGAGTGACCCGCCGACGGGCCTGTGCCGTCCGGGCGTCAGTAGCGGAGCCGGCTGCCGCCGTCCGGTGCGCTGACGCTCGCCTCGACGAGGGCGTCGACGACCGTCTCCACGTCCGGCAGCCACGGCGCGCCCGCGCCCACAGCGGCGGCGGCGCCCGGTGCTGCGGTACCGGCGGCGCGCGAGGTGGCAGCGCGCAAGGTGGCGCGCGAGGTGGCAGCGCGCGAGGTGGCAGCGCGCGGCCCCACGGTCACGGCGCCCGGTGCGGCGAGCGGCGCGCGTTCCCAGCGCACGCGCCCCTTCCCCGTCACGGACGGCGGCAGCACCAGATACCCGCCCTCCCCGTGGAACCGCAGCGAGCTCGGCACACGGTCCTTCGCGTACAGCAGTTCTCCGAGCCGTTCGAGGGTGTACGGGGCGACCAGCAGCGACCAGCGCGTGGGCGTGGCCACGACCGGGCCGAGCCGCACTCCGAGCCCGTCCAGCGCGGCCAGCGCGCGGGCGCCCGCGACGGCCGGCAGGCTCACCGCGCACGGGGCGCTGCCGCCGGTGGCGAGCACGATCGGTGCGTCCGGCCGGGTGGTCCACCACCAGCGCACCATCCGGGGGTCGGTGGTGGCCGCGAGCAGCCCGGGGTCGAAGGGGTGTGCGCCGGGAACGACGCACTCCGGGTCCGGGCAGGCACAGCCGCGCTCCACCGCGCGGCCCTTCGCCGCGGGGTCGTCCGCCGCCTTGAGGCCCACGCCGGGGAGTACGGGCCAGTGCCACCCGGTGGCGCAGAGCAGCGCCGCGTCCAGGTGGGCAGGCCCATTTTTCCGCCCGAACAGGAGCCTGCGTCGCCTTCCGAGGATCTCGCGCATGAGCGCTCGTTCCTTTCCGTTGAACGCCGAGGGTCCACATCACAACACGTGTGCGTTACTTCACTGTGCGTAGAGGGCGGCGAATCGCCGCCCTGCCGACCGGCGCGGAAGAAGGAACCCGCTGCCGGTGCGGTCGGACAACACCGCTGGGGGCCGAGCGTCGGCTGAGTCCATTAAACGCGTGGCGAGGGGTGGCGCGCGCTGGGCGAATTGCGAACCGTCCGCCGGGACGGGGCGCGCCCTCGATGGTGAGGACGCCAGGGCTTCCCACCGGGTTCCGGGCCTGCCCCAACTTCCCCTGGCCACCAACGATTACGTACCCCACGCGTTCGGAATGACGCTCCCCCCGAGTCCGCATGGTGTCGCCTCGGGTGGTGCTCCCTTGTCGAACGCGCTCAGTCGACCGCAAAACCTCCCCATCGGGGCTATTTTTTGGCCAAGTTCAGCATCGCATACACACCACGCGTCCCGCTGGACAATGCTGGACATCCCCTCACTAGTGCGTGTACATGTGGATGCAGTGATAGCGGCGCAGCATGACATGCGGATTGACATGGGGGTTTGCGATGCTATTGAGCAAAGAGAAGCAGCTGGAAAGCCGGCTGCCATGAGCGCCCCTCACCTGCCGAAAGTGGCTGGAATCGATCCAACGGTTCCCGCTCCTGCGCACACTGCAACGCCTCTCCCGGGCATCCCTGCCGTTGCTCCCGCACCCGGCACCCTGATCCAGGACCGGCTGGCAGGCTGGGTCTCCGACCTCACCACACTCCACGAACTCACCGAACGCCTCACCCGGACGGGCACGCTCGACGACGCCCTCCGGGAACTGCTGCGCGCGGGGGCCGCACTCGTCGGCGCCCGCCGCGGCATGGCCGTACTCGAACCGGCCGACGGGCTCGGGCCCGCCACCACGATCGGGCTCGGCCTCGCCCACGCCGACCTGGGCACCATCGAGACCGTGCCGCGCAGCGCCACCTCGTACGGGCGCATCCTCGACGGCCTTCCAGAAGGCGCCCGGGAGGGCACCCCCGAGGGCCGCCGGGACGGCGGGCCCGAGGGCTCCCGGCCGGTCGCGGTGCCGGACCTGCTCGGTGACGAGCGGCTCGACCCGCGCCAGCGCGAGGTCGCCGCACGTCTCGGTTTCGCCGCCAGCTACGCCGTACCGCTCGTCACCGAGGCCGCCGGGAAGCTGGGCGCCGCCGTCTGGCTGTACGACGAGCCCGCCGAGCCGGCCGAGCGGCAGCGGCACCTCGTCGGCCTCTACGGGCAGTACGCCTCCGAGCACCTGGCCCGGCTGCTGGAGCTGGAGCGGGGCCGCGCCGAGGTGGCGACCCTCACCGAGGAGCTGGTGCCGAGCCGGCTGCCGCGCGTGCCGGGCGTCCGTCTCGCGGGCCGCCACGTCCCCGGGCCGCAGGGCGGCGGCGACTGGTACGACGCGCTGCCGCTGCCGGAGGGCGCGCTGGGCCTCGCCGTGGGCTCCGTCTCGGGGTCCGGGCCGAGCGCGCTGGCCGCGATGGGCCGGCTGCGCGCGTCGCTGCGGGCGTACGCGGTGATGGAGGGCGAGGACCCCGTCGCGGTCCTCTCCGACCTGGAGCTGCTGCTGCGGCTCACCGAGCCCGCGCGGTCCGCGACGGCGCTCTTCGCGTACGCCGAGCCCGCGCAGCGGAAGCTCGTCCTCGCCGGTGCCGGGCACGCGCCGCCGCTGGTCGTCGGCGAGCGTCGCACCGAGTACATCGAGACGTCCCTGTCGGCGCCGCTGGGCATGCTCGCGTGCTGGGAGGCGCCGAGCGTGGACCTGGTCGTGGAGCCCGGCGAGACGCTGCTGCTCTACACGGACGGGCTGCTGCGGCGGATCGGCGGCCCGGTCGACCGGGCGTTCGCGCGGCTGCACGCCGCTGCGGCGAGCGTGCCGAAGGCCGACCGCGCCGACCCCGGAGCCGTCGCCGACCATGTCCTGCGGGCGGTGCTCCCGGAGGGTCCGGAGGACGCGGAGGGCGAGGACGTGGTGATGCTGGCGGCCCGCTTCGACTAGGGAGCGTTCCTAGCCGCACGCTGCCACGGGGCGCCTTCCACGGTGACGGCCCTGGCCCCTTCTCCGTACGACCGTACGATGAGGGGAGGGGTTCAGTGTCGTACCAAGAGGAGGCGGACCCGTGGCCGAAGAGCTCACGCCGGACAACCCGGAGAGCGAAGAGAAGCCGATCAAGCAGCGCAAGAACGGCCTGTATCCGGGCGTTTCCGACGAGCTCGCCGCGAACATGAAGTCGGGCTGGGCGGACACCGAGCTGCGCGACCTGGAGCCCATCGCCCAGGCCGCGCACACCGCGGCCCGCCGTGCCGCGCTCTCCGCCCGCTTCCCGGGCGAGCGGCTGGTCATCCCGGCCGGCAATCTGAAGACCCGCTCGAACGACACGGAGTACAGCTTCCGTGCCTCGACCGAGTACGCGTACCTCACCGGCAACCAGACCGAGGACGGCGTCCTCGTCATGGAGCCCAGGGGCGAGGGCGAGGACGCGGGCCACGACGCGACGCTGTACCTGCTGCCGCGCTCCGACCGCGAGAACGGTGAGTTCTGGCTGTCCGGCCAGGGCGAGCTGTGGGTCGGCCGCCGCCACTCGCTGTCCGAGGCCGCCACGCTGTACGGCATCCCCACCGGCGACGTGCGCAAGCTCGCGGGCAAGCTGGCCGAGGCCACGGGCCCGGTCCGGGTCGTGCGCGGCCACGACGCGGGCATCGAGAAGGCGCTCACCGACAAGGTCACCGCCGAGCGCGACGAGGAGCTGCGGGTACACCTCTCCGAGGCGCGGCTCGTGAAGGACGCCTTCGAGATCGCCGAGCTGGAGAAGGCGTGCGCCTCCACGGCCCGCGGCTTCGAGGACGTCGTGAAGGTCCTGGACAAGGCGCAGGCCACGTCCGAGCGCTACATCGAGGGCACGTTCTTCCTGCGCGCCCGCGTCGAGGGCAACGACATCGGCTACGGCTCCATCTGCGCCGCGGGTCCGCACGCCTGCACCCTCCACTGGGTCCGCAACGACGGCCCGGTCCGCGCCGGCGACCTGCTCCTGCTCGACGCGGGCGTCGAGACGACCGAGCTGTACACCGCGGACGTCACCCGTACGATGCCGATCTCCGGCACGTTCACGGACATCCAGCGGAAAATCTACGACGCCGTGTACGAGGCCCAGGAGGCCGGCATCGCGGCGGTGAAGCCGGGCGCCGCGTTCCGCGACTTCCACGACGCGGCGCAGCGCGTGCTCGCCGAGAAGCTCGTCGAGTGGGGCCTGCTCGAAGGCCCCGTCGAGCGCGTCCTGGAGCTGGGCCTCCAGCGTCGCTGGACCCTGCACGGCACGGGCCACATGCTCGGCATGGACGTGCACGACTGCGCGGCCGCCCGCGCCGAGGAGTACGTCGGCGGCACCCTTGAGCCGGGCATGTGCCTGACGGTCGAGCCGGGCCTGTACTTCCAGGCGGACGACCTGACCGTGCCGGAGGAGTACCGGGGCATCGGCGTCCGGATCGAGGACGACATCCTCGTCACCGACGACGGCAACCGGAACCTGTCGGACGGGCTGCCGCGCCGCTCCGACGAGGTCGAGGCCTGGATGGCGCGCCTGAAGGGCTGAGGCGTCCTTCGCTGTGCACGGAACGTCCCCCCGCTGGTGAGCCGGCAGGGGGACGTCCCGCGTTCTCCGTCCCACGTTTCACGTGAAACATCGATCCAGTCGGTCCAGGGGAGCAGGGTGCGTGAGCGTGAGCGGAGCGTCCGCGCGCCACTTCACGATCTTGTCGAAGCTGACGACGGCGCCGCCCCGGCCGGCTCTGTTGCCGAAGTGGACATGGTCGGCGAGCTCCTCGATGAGGCGCAGGCCCCGCCCGCACTCGGCGTCCGCGGGGGCCGTGTCGCGCGGGGCGACGGCATGCGGCGGGCCCGGAGGGAAACCCGGGCCCGAGTCGGCCACTTCGATACGGCATTTCTCGCCGTCGAGGTACGCGGTCACCCGGAACTCGGCCGAGTCGTCCCCGCCGTGTTCGACCGCGTTGGCGCACGCCTCTCCGAGGGCCAGCGACAAGTCGTAGGAGGTGTCCGGGTCGACACCCGCCGTCTCCATGGTGCCGAGGAGCAGTCGCCGTGCGAGCGGGACGCTCGCAGCCTCGCGCCGCAAGTGGAGCGACCACCAGATGCTCATGCGCCAGCCTCCTGCCGCGGCTCGACATATCGTTACGTATTGCCCCATATTCGACACGTAAGCCTGGAGTTGACGGACGATCCCCCGTTCAGCGGGATTCGTTCGAGGGAATTCGGATCGGCATCCGGTCGCGTCCACCCGGACGCGGGCCGCAAAGGGTGACCTTCCGGACCTGCCCTACGGGCGGCGTGGGGGTGGTGGGATGATGGCCCGGCCATGTCTGCCCCCACCGGTCCTCGGCTGCTGAGGGCCGCGGTGTTCACCGCGGTCTGTCTCGTGCTGTCCGCGCTGGGCCATGTCCTCGCCGCGTGCGAGGCCGTTCCGTGGTGGACGCTGGCGGCGGGGTTCGTCACCGTCTTCGCTCTCGCCCTGCCGTTCGCGGGGCGGAACCGCTCGCTGCCGGCGATCACGGCCGCGCTCGTGACCGGCCAACTGGCCCTGCACACGCTCTTCGGGCTCGGGCAGCAGCACGCGGCACCCGCCGCCACCGCGGAGGGCTCCGGGGGCGACGCGCTGATCCGGGCCGCCGCGCGACTGGTGTGCGGCGCGGGCGCGGCGCAGCTCAGCCCCGGTGAGGCCCACCGGATCGTCACGGAGGCGGGGCTCGACCCGGCGGCCGCCGCGGCCGCCGCTGGAGGCCCGGCCACGGTCGCCGCACCGGTGGACCCGCAGACGCTGCCGAGCCTGTCCATGGCCCTCGGGCACCTGCTGGCCGCCCTGGTGACGGGGTGGCTGCTCCGGCACGGCGACCTGGCACTGGCGCGGCTCGCCGCGCTGGCCGGCGTTTCGGCGCGGGGCGCGATCGAGGTCGCCGAGGAGGCCCTCGTACGGTCGCTGCGCGCGGCCCTCGTCCTCGTACGGGCCCTGGTCGCCGGGGCTGGTGCGCTGCACACGCCCGGGCCGCGGGTGCCGCGGGCCGACGACGACGTTCCGCTGCCGGCAGCGGCGGACGCACTTCAGCACACGGTGATCAGGCGCGGCCCTCCGGCCGTATTCCACCTCGCAGCCTGACGCGACCCACTCGACGGGAGTGGAGTCGCCGCGCCCGCACGCGCCGGGCGCCTTCACCCTTGTCTGCTCAGTGGAGTGTGTTCTGCCATGAACGTCTCACGTCGTCTCACCGTCGCCGGTGGACTCGCCGTCTCCTCCGTCCTGCTGCTCGCGCCGTCCGCGTTCGCGCATGTGAGCGTCCAGCCGCAGGGCGAGGCCGCCAAGGGCGGCTACGCCACGGTCAACTTCAAGGTCCCGAACGAGCGGGACAACGCCTCCACCGTGAAGCTGGAGATCTCCCTGCCGATGGACCATCCGCTGGCGTCCGTGATGCCGCAGCCCGTGCCGGGCTGGACGGTCAAGGTCGACAAGGCGACGCTGGCGAAGCCGCTGGAACTGCACGGCAGGAAGATCACCGAGGCCCCCTCGAAGATCACCTGGACGGCGAGCGGGTCGAAGATCGGCCCCGGTGAGTTCCAGCAGTTCCCCGTGTCGCTCGGCCGACTGCCCGAGGACACCGACCAGCTCGTGTTCAAGGCCCTCCAGACATACGACAACAAGGAAGTCGTCCGCTGGATCGAGGAGCCGAAGGAGGGGGCGGCGGAACCCGAGTCGCCCGCGCCCGTACTGAAGCTGTCCGCCGCCGGCGAAGGACACCACGGTGTCGGCGCCGCCGATTCGGACAAGAAGGACGCCGACGGGAAGGCGACGGCTGCCCCCGCCTCCTCCGCCTCCGCCTCCGCCTCCGCCTCCGGTGATGTGAGCGACACCACCGCCCGCGTACTCGGTGTCGTCGGCATCCTGGTCGGTGCCGCCGGTGTGGCCTTCGGTGTCCTGGCAGGGCGCCGCCGCTCCGCCTGATCTCCGGCCCGCGGAGCCCCGGAACCAACCCTCAGAGAGAGAAGTCATGCAGAGTCCCCTCCGCGCCGCGCGGCCCCGCCGCGCGGCCCGGCGCACACCGCTGCTCGCGGCCGCGCTCGTCACCGCGTCGGCACTCGCCCTGTCCGCCTGCGGCACCGACACCACCTCGGGCGCCGGCCCGGTCGCCGACGTGTCCGTGGCCGCCGACGCCGACAAGCCGGGCACGGTGCTCGACCGGCCCTTCAAGAAGCCGGACCTCGTCCTGACCGACACCACCGGCAAGCCCTACGACTTCCGCGAGCGCACCAAGGGCAAGCCGACCCTCATCTACTTCGGCTACACGAACTGCCCCGACGTCTGCCCGCTGACGCTCAGCAACATCGCCACCGCGATGAAGGAACTGCCGCAGGCGGACCGGGAGAAGCTCCAGGTCGTCTTCGTCACCACCGACCCGGAGCGCGACACGCCCGCCGAGCTCGCCAAGTGGCTGCCGGGCGCGGGCGATCCGTCGTTCATCGGGCTGAGCGGCGACTTCGCCACCATCCAGGCCGGCGCCCTGCAGGTCGGCATCGGCATCGACCCGCCGTCGAAGGACAAGGACGGCAACGTCGTCTCCATGCACGGCGCCCAGGTCATCGCCTTCTCACCGAAGACCGACCAGGGCTACGTCCTGTACGGCGAGGACACCACCGTCGAGGACTACGCCAAGGACCTGCCGAAGCTCATCCGCGGAGAGAAGCCGTGATCCACCGCACCACCACCCGTCGCGCCTCCGTCGCGTTCTCCGCGGCGCTGGCCCTCACCGCCGGACTGGCACTCGGCGGCTGTTCGTCCACCGACGCCCCGGCCGACGCCCCGCGGCTGAAGGTCAGCGGCGCGTTCATACCGGAACCCGTCAACAGCGACATGGCGGGCGGCTTCCTCACCGTCACCAACACCGGCGGGGCCGCCGACACGCTCACCTCCGTCACCAGCGACATCTCCGACGACGTGCAGATGCACGAGACGAAGAACCAGAAGATGCAGCAGGTGAAGTCCTTCGACGTGCCGGCGAACGGCGAGCTGAAGCTGGAGCGCGGCGGCAGCCACCTGATGCTCATGAAGCTGAAGCGGACGCTGAAGCAGGGGGACAAGGTGACGTTCGAGCTGCGCTTCGAGGACTCCGAGCCGATCAAGGTCGAGGTCCCGGTCGAGGCCCGGACGCACAACCCCCAGCACCACTGAGCCCGGAGGACACCGATCCACGATGACGGTCACCGCCCCCCGCTCCGGAGCCACGGCGGCAGCCCCGCCGCGGCTGTTGTCGCTCCTGCTGCTCACCGTCGCGCTGCTCGGCACCGTGCTCTCCGGCGTGGCGTCCGCGCACTCGACGCTGACCGGCAGCGACCCGAAGGACGGGGCGGTGGTCGCCACCGCGCCGCAGCGCGTCGCGCTCACCTTCTCCGAGCAGGTCGCCATGGGCGACGACGCGATCCGCGTCCTCGAACCGAGCGGCAAGCGCGCCGACGTCGGTGAACTGCGGGACCTCTGCAGCGGCTCGGTCGTCCGGTACGGGGTCGATCTGCGGTCCGGGCTGCCGGACGGGACCTACACCGTGGCCTGGCAGGCCGTGTCCGCGGACAGCCACCCCATCTCGGGCGCGTTCACCTTCTCGATCGGCGCGCCCTCGGAGACGACGGTCTCCCTGCCCACGCAGAAGGCGGGCGGCGGAGTCGTCGGAGTGCTGTACGACATCGGGCGGTACGCCGCGTACGCCGGCTTCGTGCTGCTGGTGGGCGGTGTGGTGTTCGTGCTGGCCTGCTGGCCGCGCGGCGCGGCGGCCCGGCCGGTGCAGCGGCTGGTCGCGTACGGGTGGGTGACGCTCACCGCGGCGACGCTGGCGCTGCTGATGCTGCGCGGCCCGTACACCGGGTCGGGCGAGCTGGCCGACGCGTTCGACCTGGGCGTCCTGCGGGGCGTCCTGGACACCAAGACCGGTACCGCGCTCACATCCCGGCTGCTGCTCCTCGGCGCGGCGGCACTGTTCGTGGCGGTGCTGTTCGGGGCGTACGCCCGGGACCGCGACGGGGAGCGGGGCGCGGAGCGGGAGGATGAGCGGAAGCGTGACCTGGCCTTCGGGCTGGCGGTCGGCGGCAGCGTCGTCTCGGCGGGGATCGCCGGGACCTGGGCGCTCTCCGAGCACGCGTCGACCGGGCTGCAGCCCGGCGTGGCGATGCCGGTGGACATCCTGCACCTGCTGGCCGTCGCCGTCTGGCTGGGCGGCCTGGCCGCGCTGCTCGTCGCCCTCCACCGGGTGCCGTCCATCGAAAGGGAGGCGGTACGGCGGTACTCGCGGCTCGCGTTCGGCGCCGTGGTGGTGCTGGCGGCGACCGGGCTCTACCAGTCGTGGCGGCAGGCCGGCACCTGGACGGCGCTGACCGGCACGGCGTACGGGCGGCTGCTGCTCGTGAAGGTGGCGCTGGTCGCCGTCATGGTCGGGGTCGCCTGGGTCTCCCGCCGCTGGACGGGGCAGCTGGCCGAGGCGCCGGCCTCCCCTCCGTACGGGCAGGAGCAGCAAGAAGAGGAGCCGCACGAGGGCGGCGGCGACGGCACCCCGGTCGTCGCACGCGTGGACGACCCCGTGCGCGCCGCGCAGCTCGCGCGTCAGCGGGCCGCCGTGGAGAGCGCCCGTCGTCGGCGCGTCCGGGACTCCGATCCGGCGCGGGCCGGGCTGCGGCGTTCCGTGCTGGCCGAAGCGGCCGTCGCGGTCGTGGTCCTGGGCGTCACCACCGCCCTCACGGCGACCGAGCCGGGGCGCGCCCAGGAGCGGGCGGACCAGGTGCGGGCCGCGTCCTCGACCGCCGTACCCGACCGGCCGGTCGACGTGGAGCTGCCGTACGACACCGGCGGCCCGGGCGGCACCGGCACCGTACGGCTGAACCTCGACCCCGGCCGCTCCGGCGGCAACACGCTGCGCCTGGCCGTCCAGGGCGCGGACGGGAAGCCGCGCGACGTACCCGAGCTGAAGGTGTCGTTCACGCTCGACGCGCAGGAGATCGGTCCGCTGCCGGTCGAGCTGGAGCGGACGGCGGTGGGGCAGTGGCAGGCCCGGTCCGCGCAGCTTCCGATGCCGGGCGAGTGGCGGGTGCGCGTGACCGTCCGGACGTCCGACATCGACCAGACCACCATCGACAAGAACGTGAAGATCGGCTGACCTGAGCATGAGCAAGAACCTGGAGATCTCAAGACGACGGCTCCTCGGCACCGTCGGTGCCGCAGGCGCGACCAGCCTGGTCGCCGGAGCGGCGGCGGGTGCGGCCGGGTACGCGGCCGCCGGCGGGGACGGCGACGGAGGACCCGCGCTGGCGACGGTCGGCTCGACACGAGTGCCGTTCCGGGGCGCGCACCAGGCGGGCATCCTCCAGCCGCTCCAGGCCCGCGGGCACCTGGTCGCGTTCGACCTGGCCCCGGGCGCGGGCCGCAAGGAGGCGGCCGCGCTGATGCGCCGCTGGTCGGCGGCGGCCGAGCGGCTGATGGCGGGCGAGCCGGCGGGCAGCGCGGACGGCGGCGTCGCCCGGGACGCGGGGCCCTCCGCGCTTACCGTCACGTTCGGGTTCGGTGCGACCTTCTTCGACCGTACGGGCCTGGTGGCGCGGCGGCCGCGGCGGCTGGAGCCGCTGCCCGCGTTCTCCTCCGACCAGCTGGACCCGAAGCGGTCCGACGGCGACCTGTGGGTGCAGATCGGCGCGGACGACGCGCTGGTCGCGTTCCACGCGCTGCGCACGATCCAGAAGGAGGCGGGAAGTGCGGCGTCCGTGCGCTGGCAGATGAACGGGTTCAACCGTTCGCCGGGCGCCACCGCGCAGCCGATGACCGCCCGCAATCTGATGGGGCAGGTCGACGGCACGGGCAACCCGAAGCCCGACGACGCCGGCTTCGACGGGCACATCTTCGTCGCGCCGGGCGGGGAACAGCCGTGGATGACGGGCGGGTCGTACGCGGTGGTGCGCCGTATCCGGATGCTGCTGGACGACTGGGACCGGCTGTCGCTGCAGCGGCAGGAGGCCGTCATCGGGCGCCGCAAGTCGGACGGGGCGCCGCTGACGGGCGGTACGGAGACGACGGAGCCGGACCTGGACAAGGTGGGGCCGGACGGGAAGCTCGTCATCGCGGCCGACGCACACGCGCGGATCTCGGCGCCGGAGCAGAACGGCGGCGCGACGATGCTGCGGCGGCCGTTCTCCTTCCACGACGGGATCGGCCCGGACGGGACGCCGGACGCGGGGCTGCTGTTCGTCTGCTGGCAGGCGGACCCGCTGAAGGGCTTCGTGCCGGTGCAGCGGAAGCTGGACCGGGGTGACGCGTTGTCGCGGTTCATCCGGCACGAGTCGAGCGGGCTGTTCGCGGTGCCGGGCGGGCCCGCGGAGGGCGAGTACGTGGGACAGCGGCTGCTGGAGGGATGATCCGGCCGACGAGGAGCCGGTTTCGCGTGGACCTTGTTCCACGGGGACGTGCTGGTTTCACGTGAAACAGGGCTCAGGTGAATCCCGGTGTGAAGGTCGGCCACCTGGGGCTCCGGCGCATTAGGGTGACCGGTATGTCGGCCACGCGATTCACCTATCTCGGTCCCGAGGGCACCTTCACCGAAGCCGCCCTGCGCACGCTGCCCGAAGCGGCGACGCGGGAGCTGGCGCCGATGGTCTCGGTGCCCGCGGCGCTGGACGCCGTACGGAACGGGGAGGCCGCGGCAGCCCTCGTACCGATCGAGAACTCGGTGGAGGGCGGGGTCACCGCCACGCTCGACGAGCTGGCGTCCGGCGAGCCGCTGATGATCTACCGCGAGGTGCTGCTGCCGATCGCGTTCGCGCTGCTGGTGCGGCCGGGCACCAAGCTGTCCGACGTCAAGACGGTCACCGGGCACCCGGTGGCTCAGCCGCAGGTGCGGAACTGGCTGCGGGACCACATCCCGGAGGCCGTGTGGGAATCGGCCGCGTCCAACGCGGACGGGGCGCGCCTCGTACAGGAGGGCCGGTTCGACGCGGCGTTCGCCGGCGAGTTCGCCGCGGCGACGTACGGGCTGGAGGCCCTGGTCAAGGACATCCACGACGCCGAGAACGCGGAGACGCGGTTCGTGCTCGTGGGCCGGCCGGCCCGGCCTTCCGCTCCGACGGGCGCGGACAAGACGTCGATGGTCATCTGGCTGCGCGACGACCACCCGGGCGCGCTGCTCGAACTCCTCCAGGAGTTCGCGGTCCGTGGCGTCAACCTGATGCTGATCCAGTCCCGGCCGACCGGTGCGGGCATCGGCAACTACTGCTTCGCGGTGGACGCCGAAGGGCATATCGCCGACCGGCGGGTGGGCGAGGCGCTGATGGGGCTGAAGCGGATCTGCCCGAAGGTGCGGTTCCTCGGCTCGTACCCGCGGGCGGGTGTCTCCCGGGCGGACGTGCGGTCGCTGCGGCCGGGTACGTCGGACGCGGACTTCACGGCGGCGGCGGACTGGCTGGCGCGCTGCCAGGACGGCCGCGGGGCGTAGCCCGAAAGTTATCCACAGGGCGCCTTCTCAACCTGGGGACAAGTCGACATCGCTCACCCTGGAACACCCTCGCCGATCCGGACAAGGTCGATAAATCGGTGTAGTTACCTCACGCACATCCACAGCCGACCATGTCCGCCTCCGTCACCCCAATTCCTTTGATCAACCCCTTAGAGCGAGGAATTCCCACTCGAATGAGTGCACAGAGCGGGTTTGATCAGGGATTCCCGCGCCGCACGCACGACTTTCGGAGTGATCAATTCCGAAGTTCACAGCCCATCCACACACCCTGTGGATAACATTGCCGCCGCGAGCCCCTCTGTGGACAAGCACCCCCCAGGGAGGGGCGATTGGGCCGTCGAATATCCGGCGCCCTTTACCGCCACCATCCACAATTCGCGCAATTCGGACAAAGCGACACGCTCGGTGATATGCGGTGGGGTGGGCCCAGAACACACCGGTAGCCTGGAGGGGTGATTGACCTTCGCCTGCTCCGTGAGGACCCCGACCGTGTTCGCGCCTCCCAGCGCGCCCGTGGAGAGGACGTCGCACTCGTCGACGCCCTGCTCTCCGCCGACGAGCGGCGCAGGTCGTCCGGCGTCCGCTTCGACGAGCTGCGCTCCGAGCAGAAGTCGCTCGGCAAGCTCATCCCCAAGGCCTCTCCGGAGGAGCGGGCCGAGCTGCTCCAGCGGGCCGAGCAGCTGAAGGCCGACGTCAAGGCCGCCGACGCCGAGCAGCACGAGGCCGACGAGGAGACCCGGCGGCTGCTGCTCCAGCTCGGCAACATCGTCCACCCGGACGTCCCGGTCGGCGGCGAGGAGGACTTCGTCGTCCTGGAGACGCACGGCACGGTCCGCGACTTCGCCGCCGAGGGCTTCGAGCCCAAGGACCACCTGGAGCTGGGCGAGGCGCTGGGCGCCATCGACGTCGAGCGCGGCGCGAAGGTGTCCGGCTCCCGCTTCTACTACCTCACGGGTGTCGGCGCGCTGCTGGAGCTCGCGCTGGTCAACGCGGCGATCGCGCAGGCGACGGAGGCCGGGTTCGTCCCGATGCTCACGCCGACGCTGGTCCGGCCGCGCGCCATGGAGGGCACCGGCTTCCTGGGCCAGGCCGCGGAGAACGTGTACCACCTGGAGAAGGACGACTACTACCTGGTCGGTACGTCCGAGGTGCCGCTCGCCGCGTACCACATGGACGAGATCCTCGACGCCGACAAGCTGCCGCTGCGCTACGCCGGCTTCTCGCCCTGCTACCGCCGCGAGGCCGGTACGTACGGCAAGGACACCCGCGGCATCTTCCGCGTCCACCAGTTCGACAAGGTCGAGATGTTCTCGTACGTCGCGCCGGAGGACGCCGAGGCCGAGCACAAGCGGCTCCTGGAGTGGGAGAAGCAGTGGCTGACGTCCCTGGAGCTGCCGTTCCAGGTGATCGACGTCGCCACCGGCGACCTGGGCGCCTCCGCGTCCCGCAAGTACGACTGCGAGGCGTGGATCCCCACGCAGGGCAAGTACCGCGAGCTGACGTCGGCCTCCAACTGCGACAGCTTCCAGGCCCGCCGGCTGTCCGTGCGGATGCGCGAGGGCAAGAAGGTGCAGCCGCTGGCCACGCTGAACGGCACGCTCTGCGCCGTACCGCGCACGATCGTGGCGATCCTGGAGAACCACCAGCTGGCCGACGGCTCGGTGCGCGTGCCGGAGGTCCTCCGGCCGTACCTCGGGGGCCGGGAGCTGCTGGAGCCCGTCGCCCGGTGAGCGCCGCGCCCCTGAGCTCCTTCCCGTACCGGCTCGTCGCGACCGACCTCGACGGGACGCTGCTGCGCCCCGACGAGACGGTCTCGCGGCGCACGCGCGACGCGCTCGCCGCCGCCACGGCGGCGGGCGCCGCGCACATCGTGGTCACCGGCCGGTCCGTGCCCTGGACCCGGCACATCCTCGACGACCTCGGCTACGAGGGCCTCGCGGTGTGCGGCCAGGGCGCGCAGGTCTACCACGCCGGCGAGCACCGGCTGCTGACGTCGCTGACCCTGGACCGGCAGCTCGCCGGGCTGGCCCTGGCGAAGATCGAGGCGGAGGTGGGCCCGCTGGCCATCGCCGCGAGCCGGGACGGCCTGGACGGCGAGGTGCTCATCGGGCCCGGTTACCGGGTGCAGGAGGGGCCGCTGCCGTACGTGCCGTACAGCGACCCGGCCGAGCTGTGGTCGGCGCCGCTGAACAAGCTGTACGTCCAGCACCCGGAGCTCGACGACGACGCGCTGGCGAGCGCCGCGCGGGAGGCCGTCGGCAGTCTGGTGGACGTGGTCATGGCCGGGCCGGGGATAGTGGAGCTGCTGCCGCTGGGCCTCAGCAAGGCGACCGGCCTGTCGCTGGCGGCGCGCCGGCTGGGCGTGAAGGCGGCGGAGACCATCGCGTTCGGGGACATGCCGAACGACATCCCGATGTTCGCCTGGGCGCAGCACGGCGTGGCCATGGCCAACGCCCACGACGATCTGAAGGCCGTCGCGCATGAGATCACCGCCTCGAACGAGGCGGACGGCATCGCGGTGGTGCTGGAGCAACTGCTGGCCCGCTGAGGGCCCACGCGGAGGATGCGCGGATCGAACGCGCGCGGGGGGAACCCCGACCACGACTTGCTAGTGATAAACACAGCGCAAGCCGGTGCCTTACCACTCGGCCAATCCTCCGGGAGGGGCGGCCCGCGCGTGCCTACACGCGCGCTCGAAGCGGCCGCCCCGGGCAGCAAGCGACGGACGGCTCACGGAGTCTCGGTGGCTACTCCGGTGCCGGCCCCGCGCCGCCCTGCTGGGAGCTCGACGGACTCGTACTCTCCTCGGTCATCGTCTCGCTCCTCCCCGGCATGGTGTGGTCGGTCATCTGTTCCCACGACACTGTGCCGGGGAGCGGCCCCTGCGCGCCAGCGATTTTCCGGCTCAGAAGTTGATCATGTGCCCGGCCAGGCCGTGGACGGCCTCCTTGACCGCCTCGCCCAGCGTCGGGTGCGCGTGCACGTTCCGCGCGACCTCGTGGACCGTCAGGTCCCACTGCTGGGCCAGCGTCAGCTCGGGCAGCAGCTCGGTGACGTCCGGGCCGATCAGGTGGGCGCCGATGATCTCGCCGTACCGGGCGTCGCTGATGAGCTTCACGAAGCCGGTCGAGTCGCCCAGGCCGTGCGCCTTGCCGTTCGCCGTGAACGGGAACTTGGCGACCTTGACGTCGAAGCCCTTCTCGCGCGCCTGCTCCTCCGTCCAGCCGAAGCTGGCGATCTGCGGCTGGCAGTACGTGGCGCGCGGGATCATCGGGTAGTCGAGCTCCATCGTCTCGGCGCCCGCGATGGTCTCGGAGGCGACGACGCCCATGGCCTCGGCGGTGTGCGCGAGCATCAGCTTCGCGGTGACGTCACCGATGGCGTAGATGTGCGGCACCGACGTGCGGCAGCGGGCGTCGACGTCGATGGCGCCGCGCTCGGTGAGGCGTACGCCGGTGGCCTCCAGGCCGTACCCGGTGACGTTCGGGGCGAAGCCGATGGCCTGGAGGACCTTGTCGGCCTCGATGACCTTCTGCGCGCCGTCCTTGCCGGTGACCGTGACCCGGACCTGCGGGCCCGACTCGTCGATGGACTCCACGCGGGTGGAGGTCAGCACGTCGATGCCGAGCTTGCGGTACTGCTTGGCCAGCTCCGCCGAGACGTCCTTGTCCTCCAACGGCGCGACCCGGTCGAGGAATTCGACGATGGTGACCTTCACGCCGTAGTTGTGGAGCACGTACGCGAACTCGATGCCGATGGCGCCCGCGCCGGCGATCACGATGGACTGCGGCAGGTCGTCGGCGAGGATCTGCTCCTCGAAGGTCCACACGCGGTCGCTGCGCCGCGTGCCGGGCAGCAGCCGGGGCGTGGCGCCGGTGGCGATGATGCAGTTGTCGAACGTGATGGTGGTGCTGGTGCCGTCCGACTGGGCCACCTGAAGGGTGTTCGCGTCGAGGAAGGTGCCCCGGCCCGTGAACTCCGTGATCTTGTTCTTCTTCATCAGGAAGTGGACGCCCTTGACGCGGCCGTCCGCGACCTTGCGGCTGCGGCGGAACGCCTCGCCGTAGTCGAAGGAGACCTGGCCGTCGACCTTGATGCCGAACGTCTTCGCCTCGTGCTGGAAGATGTGCGCCAGCTCGGCGTTGCGCAGCAGCGCCTTGGTGGGGATGCAGCCGACGTTGAGGCAGACGCCGCCCCAGTACTTCTCCTCGACGACCGCGACGCGCTTGCCGAGCTGGGCGGCGCGGATCGCGGCGACGTAGCCGCCGGGGCCGGCTCCGAGTACGACGACGTCGAAGCGGTCTGACATGGCTTGCTCCCCAGAGTGTGAGTACGGGTCGTACAGGGGGTGCGGTTCGCGCCCGGGCCCACAGTAATCCGGGTCCGGGCGGACCGCTGCGACGCCCGTCTCTCCTGTGGAAAACCCCTCGGGTCACCCCTCGGGGCCCCGTGGCGTTCTCTACTCCTCGCCGGCCAGCGTCAGTGTGCGCAGCTTCTGCCCGGCGTACCAGGTGGCCGCCGCGGTCACCGCGACCAGCAGCGTCACCGCGAGCGGCAGACCGACGTCCGAGGCGACGAGGCCTTCGCCGCGCGTGACCTTCTCGGCGACGGCGAGCGCCCACTGCTGGACGCTCAGCGTGCGCGCCCCGGAGATCAGGCTGCCGAACAGCGTCTCCCAGACCAGCGCGTAGACGAGTCCGATGACGACGGCGTGCCGGCTGACCGTGCCGATGAGCAGGAACAGCGCGCTGTACGCGATGGAAGCGACGAGCGCGGCGACCGTGTAGGCCACGGCGACCTGCTGGCCGTTGCCGTTGAGGATCAGGCCCGCGATGAAGGTGGGGACGGCCGAGAAGACCATGGTGACGGCGATGGCCACGAACAGCTTGGTGAGGATGATCGTGGGGCGCTTAACCGGCTTGGCGAGGAGATAGACGATCGAGCCGTCGTCGATCTCCGGGCCGATCGCGCCCGTACCGGCGATGACACCGATGAGCGGCACCATCGTGGCGAGCGCGAACCCGCCGAGCACATCGGCGGCGATCTGGTCGTCCGGGCCGTTGAAGCCCCGGACGGCGGCCGCGAGGAGCAGCAGCAGGGCGGGGAGGACGAAGAGGACCGCGGCGCGGCGGCGGCCCAGGAGCGCTCGGTAGGTGAGCCGGGCGACAGTGGGGTGATACATGGTCGAGGGCTCCCTTCAGGCCGCGACGAGGTACGAGAAGACCGACTCTAGGGACTCGTCGGAGGGCGAGACCGTCAGCAGCCTGATGTTGTGGGCGCGGGCGACCCGCGGGAGGAGCTCGGTGAACCTGCCGAAGTCCACGGCCTGGACGCGCAGGGCGCCCTCGTGGACGTCGACCTCGATGCCGGCCGTCGACGGGTCGGCGATGAGCGCGGCGGCCAGGGCGCGGTCGTCGCTGGAGCGGACCAGATAGCGGTGCGGACGATCCGTCATCAGGCGGCGGATCCGGCGGAAGTCGCCACTCGCCGCGTGCCGGCCGGCCACGATCACCTCGATGTGGGAGGCGAGCTGCTCGACCTCCTCCAGGATGTGCGAGGAGAACAGCACGGTGCGGCCGTCGGCTCCCATGCGCCGCAGCAGGTCCATGAGCTGCATACGCTGGCGCGGGTCCATGCCGTTGAACGGCTCGTCGAGGAGCAGCACGGACGGCTCGTGGACGAGGGCGGACGCCATCTTGACGCGCTGCCGCATGCCCTTGCTGTACGTGGCGATCTTCCGGTCCTGCGCGTACTCCATCTCGACGGTGGCGAGGGCGCGCTGGGCCTCGGCGGCGCCCAGACCGTGCAGCTCCGCGTTGGCGACGACGAACTCGCGGCCGGTGAGGAAGTCGTACATCGCCTCCCTCTCCGGTACGACGCCGATCCGGCGGTACACGGACTCGTTGCGCCAGATGGGCTGCCCGTCGAGGGTGACGGAGCCGGTGGAGGGGGCGAGGAAGCCGCCCATCATGTTGATGAGGGTGGATTTTCCGGCGCCGTTGGGGCCGAGGAGGCCGGTCACACCGGGGCCGATGGTCATGGTGACGTCGTTGACGGCCACGACGTTGCCGAACCAGCGGGAGGCGTGGTCGATGTTGAGCGTGGTCACAGCCCGACCTTTCGGTAGCGGCGCATCAGGACGGCGTACGAACCGGCGATGAGCGCGAGGACGACCAGCAGGTAGACCGCGCCTGCTCCGGCGCCGGGTCCGCTGCCGCCGGGGAAGGAGGTGGTGGCGCCGAGGAAGGCGGTCTGGACGCCGTCGATGAGGGTGACCGGCGAGAACAGGCCGAGCCAGGACACGGCGTCGAGGTTGTCGGTGCCCCAGGCGATGCCCTGGACGACGGAGACGGCGCCGTACGAGATGACGAGGACCGCGATGACGGCGGCGACACCGAAGCCCCGGCGGGGCGTCAGGGCGG
Organism: Streptomyces sp. TRM64462; assembly: GCF_013362995.1. Taxonomy (GTDB): domain Bacteria; phylum Actinomycetota; class Actinomycetes; order Streptomycetales; family Streptomycetaceae; genus Streptomyces. Next base: position 27,393 of record NZ_JABWDV010000394.1, read on the forward strand.
CGACGACCAGGCCGATTCCGCCGAACAGGAGCGACATCAGCGCCACGGAGACCAACCCCTGTGCGAATCCCTTGGTCTGGTCGGTGAAGTCCATCTTGGCCAGCAGCGCGCCGACGTAGAGGATGACCAGCGGGGACGCGGTCAGGACGAACAGCGCGGACGCCATCGCCCCGAACTTGGCGACGACGTAGTCGACGCGCTCGATGGGGCGGGAGAAGTACAGCGGGACGGTCCGGAACCGCAGGTCGCGGGAGACGGACTGGGGCGCCTGGGCGGCCAGGTAGAGCGCGATGACCATCTGCATGATGATCGCGTAGCGCGTGTACGCGACGGGCAGGTCGTTCATCTTCGTCGTGACGGCCACGGCGACCATGACCAGCGCCGGGACGCACATGATGCCGAAGAGGATCATCGGCAGGACCTTGGACTTGGCGCTGCGGCCGAGCCCGTAGGCGCCGCGCAGGGACTGCGCGTACAGGGAGCGGCGGGCGTAGCCGCGGCCGAGGCGGGGGCCGTCGTAGTCGCGGTAGCCGATGTTGTGGATCTGCGTCTGGGACCGCGGGTCCTGCGTCGCTCGGGTCTGGGTGCTCACGGAGCCTGCACCTCCAGGGGCTGGCCGGACGCCGCCTCGGGGCGGAAGACCTCGGCGATGTGGTGGCGGCGCTGTTCCATGCGGACGAGGCCGAGGCCCAGGTCGGCGACGGTGTCGCGCACGATGTCGTAGGTGTCGTCGCCGGTCGCCTCGACCAGCAGGATGTGGCCCGCGCCGGGCAGGCCGTCCTCCACGCGCGCGTGGAGCGTGACTCCGGCGACTGTGAGTGCCTCACGGAGGGCGGCGGTGCCGTCGGGGTGCGTGTCGGTGTCGGTGACCTCGACCGCGACCGTCGCGGTGGTGCGGGTGAAGTCGCTGGTGGAGCTGGAGCGCAGGAGCCGGCCGCCGTCGATGACGACGACGTGGTCGCAGGTGCGCTCCAGTTCGCCGAGCAGGTGGGATGTCACCAGGACCGAGATGCCGAAGTCGGTCCAGATGCGGCGGATGAGGCCGAGCATCTCGTCGCGGCCGACCGGGTCGAGGCCGTTGGTCGGCTCGTCGAGGAGGACCAGCTTCGGGTCGTGGACGAGGGCCTGGGCCAGCTTCACGCGCTGCTTCATGCCGGTCGAGTAGCCGCCCATGGGGCGGTAGCGCTCCTCGTACAGGCCGACGTGGCGCAGCGTGTCGGCGGTGCGCTCGCGGGCGGCGGTGGGCGGGAGGCCGGACATGCGCGCCATGTGGACGACGAACTCGGTGGCCGAGACGTCGGGCGGCAGGCAGTCGTGCTCGGGCATGTAGCCGACTCGCTCGCGGATGGCGGGGCCGCGGGTCGTGACGTCGAGACCGAGGACCTCGGCGCGGCCCTCGCTCGCCGGGGACAGCCCGAGCAGGATCTTGATCATGGTGGACTTGCCGGCTCCGTTGGCACCCACGAGGCCGGTCACGCCGGGCCCGATATCCAGGGAGAGCCGGTCGAGAGCGGTCACCCGGGGGAACCGCTTGCTGAGGCTTTCGGTCGCGATCACAGTCACGCTTCGACGGTAGTGGCGCGGGCCACAGCGGGGCGTCAGCCCTGGCGGCTGGTTCCGTCTCCGACTCCAGGCGTACGGACCCGTACGGGAGAGGTAGGCGCCGCGCCCGGGGAGGGCCGGTTTTCCACAGGCCGTGCACGACTCTTGACGCCGCCGCCGGTCATTGTCACATTCGTTGATGTCAAGTTACGGACGCGTACCGCAATGGGTCGCCTACGGACGGACGGGACGGGCGGGTGGCATGACAGCAGCAACAGCGGCGGGAGCCGCGGCAGGAGCGGGAGCGGCGGGGGCGCCGGGGGCGCCGGCCGGGCTGCGCGGCTTCAGAGAGGTGCAGCGCCTGGCGTACGCGTGCGCGGAGGCGGTGGCCGCGCGGCTCAGGCCGGGTGTGACGGAGCGCGAGGCGGCGCGGATGCAGCGGGAGTGGCTGCGCGAGCGGGGCGTGCGCGACTGGTTCCATCTCCCGTTCGCCTGGTTCGGGGACCGTACGGCCTTCGTGAACTTCCGGATACCGCTGCAGTTCTTCCCGACGGACCGGGAGCTGGAGCCGGGCATGCCGTTCATCCTCGACATGGCCCCGGTGTACCGGGGCTTCGCGGCCGACATCGGCTACTCCGGCTGCCTGGGCCCGAATCCGCTGCACGACCGGCTGCTCGCCGATCTGCGCGCGCACCGGGAGCTGATCCTGCGGGAGGTCCGGGAGCGGCGTCCGCTGCGGGAGATCTACGAGGACGTGGACCGGCTGATGGTCCGCCAGGGGTACGCCAACCGGCATCGCGCCTATCCGTTCGGCGTGATCGCGCACAAGGTGGACCGGGTGCGGGAGCGGCGCTGGACACCGACGCTGTTCGGGTTCGGTACGCAGTCGCTGAAGGGCCTGGCGAGCGACGCCCTGCACGGGCACCGGGAGGGCTGGTCGCCGCTCTGGTCGCCGTACCGGTTCTCCGACCATCCGCCGCAGCCGGGGCTGTGGGCGGTCGAACCGCACCTCGGCTTCCGCGGTACGGGCGCGAAGTTCGAGGAGCTCCTGGTGGTCACCGACTCCAGAGACCCCGAGGAGAGCGCCTTCTGGCTGGACGACGATCTGCCGCATGTGCGGCGCTGGACGGATGAGGTGGCGGCGGCATGAGTCTGCTGAGGGGCGCGCGGGAGCGCTGGGTCCGTACGGGCGGGGTCGAGCTGTGCGTCGCCGAGCTGGGTGAGCGGGGCCGGCCGACGGTCGTCCTCGTGCACGGCTACCCGGACTCGAAGGAGGTGTGGTCGGAGGTCGCGCTGCGGCTCGCCGAGCGGTTCCACGTGGTGCTGTACGACGTGCGGGGGCACGGCCGGTCGACGGCGCCGGTGCCGCTGCGCGGCGGGTTCACGCTGGAGAAGCTGACGGACGACTTCCTGGCGGTCGCGGACGCGGTCAGCCCGGACCGGCCGGTGCACCTGGTGGGCCACGACTGGGGGTCGGTGCAGGCGTGGGAGTTCGCCACGGTCCAGCGCACCGAGGGCAGGATCGCGTCCTTCACGTCGATGTCCGGGCCGTCCCTGGACCACTTCGGCCACTGGATCAGGCAGCGGATGGCCCGGCCGACCCCACGCCGTGTCGGCCAGCTCCTCGGCCAGGGCGCCAAGTCCTGGTACGTGTACCTGCTGCACACCCCGGTGCTGCCGGAGCTGGCGTGGCGCGGGCCGCTCGGCAAGCGGTGGCCGGCCGTCCTGCGCCGGGTGGAGAAGGTGCCGGCCGACGGCTACCCGACGGCGTCGCTGCCCTCGGACGCGGCGCACGGCGCGTGGCTGTACCGGGACAACGTCCGGTCGCGGCTGCTGCGCCCGCGCGAGGACGCGTACGCGCACACCCCGGTGCAGCTGATCACGCCGACCGGTGACGTCTTCCTGTCGGAGGCGCTGTACGAGGAGCTGGCGCGGTGGGCGCCGCGGCTGGTGCGGCGCACGCTGCCGGCCAGGCACTGGGTGCCGCGCACCAGGCCGGACCAGGTGGCGGCATGGGTGGCCGAGTTCGTGACCGCGCACGAGGAGCAGGGCGCCGAGGTGCCGGAGCCGGTCGCGTCGGGGCGGCGGTACGCGGACCGGTTCGGCGGCCAGTTGGTGCTCGTGACGGGCGCGGGCAGCGGTATCGGCCGGGCCACGGCGTTCGCGTTCGCCGAGGCGGGGGCGCGGATCGTCGCCGTCGACCGGGACGCGGAGGGCGCGGCCCGTACGGCGGAGCTGGCCCGGCTGATCGGGGCGCCCGGCGCGTGGGCCGAGGTGGCCGACGTCAGCGACGAGCAGGCCATGGAGAAGCTCGCCGCAAAGGTCGCCGCCGAGTACGGCACGGTGGACGTCCTGGTGAACAACGCCGGGATCGGGCTCTCGGGCTCCTTCCTCGATACGACGAGTGAGGACTGGAAGAAGGTCCTCGACGTCAATCTGTGGGGCGTCATCCACGGATGCCGGGTCTTCGGCCGGCAGATGGCCGAACGGGGGCAGGGCGGGCACATCGTCAACACGGCGTCGGCGGCCGCGTACCAGCCGTCGAAGGCACTGCCCGCTTACAGCACGTCCAAGGCGGCGGTGCTGATGCTCAGTGAGTGCCTGCGCGCCGAGCTGGCCGGGCAGGGGATCGGGGTCACGGCGATATGTCCGGGCCTGGTGAACACCAACATCACGTCGACGGCGCACTTCGCCGGGGTCTCGGAGGAAGAGGAGAAGCGGCTGCGGAAGCGCACGTCCCGGCTGTACGGGCTGCGGAACTACCCGCCGGAGAAGGTCGCCGACGCGATCCTGCGGGCCGTCGTGGAGAACCGGGCGGTGGTGCCGGTGACGCCGGAGGCCCGGGGCGCGCACCTCATGTCGCGGTTCGCGCCACGGGCGCTGCGGGCGATAGCCCGGCTGGAGCCTCCGCTGTGACACCGGGGCTCCGGGGCCGCCGCGCCATCGGTCGCCGTACCATCCCTGGCAGGAGGGCGCGGGGCAGTAGGGAGCGGGTGTGTCCGAGTATCGGATCGAGGATCTGGCGCACCTGAGCGGTGCCACGGTACGGACGATCCGCGCCTACCAGGACCGGGGGCTGCTGCCCCGGCCGGAGCGGCGCGGGCGGTCCAACGTGTACGGGGACGCCCATCTCGCCCGGCTGCGGCAGATCGCCGACCTGCTCGAACGGGGCTACACCCTGGCCTCCATCAAGGAGCTGCTGGAGGCCTGGGACAACGGCCGGGGGCTCGGCGGTGTGCTGGGCCTGGTCGCCGAGGTGAACGGCCCGTGGACCGACGAGCAGGCCGACCGGATCACGCGCGCCGAACTGGACGAGACGTTCGGCGGCGTCCCCGACGAGCGGGCCGTCCAGGAGGCGATCGAGCTCGGCGTGCTGGAGCCGGTTCCGGGGCGGGACGACGAGTTCCTGGTGCCGAGCCCCCAGGAGCTGGCCGTCGCGGCCGAGCTGTACGCGGCGGGGGTGCCGCTGCTGGCCGTCGCCGGGCATCTGCGGGAGCTGCGGAGCCAGGTCGAGCACATCGCGACCCGGTTCCTGGAGTTCACCACGGAACACGTCTTCGCCCGCTACCTCGGCCACCGGCCGCCGACCGACGCGGACGCGGCGGAGGCGGCGGCGCTGGTACGGCGCCTGCGGCCGCTCGCCCAGCAGACCGTGGACGCCGAACTGGCCCGGGCCATGCGGACGTTCGCGCCCCGGCACCTCCAACAGCACCTGGCGCCCGGGCCACCGCCCGCGTGGGACGACGAGCCCCGCCCGGTGGTGCTACCGGCCGAGACGGTCCGGGCCGTGCGGGAACTGGTGGGCGCCGAGAACCTGTCGGCGTTCATCGCCGCGGCCGCCGAACGGGAGGTGCGGGCACGGACGTTGGACGCCCTGGCCACCGCCCATCGCCCGGCGGCGGCTGAGGAGACCTGAGGACGACGCGCCAGTTGTCCACAGATCACGCCTCCAAGCCTGTGGACAACCGTAGTTGACTGTGGATCAAACCTGCACGGCCTTCTTTTCCGCCGTACGGCCTGTGATCCCGGCCACGCGGCAGCCGGGAATTCGCGTGACGCCCACGGCACAGCGGTGCCACCCTGCCGCCATGGACGAACGCCGCACCGTCAAGGTGTCGAAGTACCTCTCCAGACATCTGCGCCACCAGCCCGAGAGCATCGGCCTCGTCCTCGACCCGCACGGCTGGGTGGCGATCGACGATCTGCTGCGGGCGATGGACCGGCACGGCATGCGGATCAGCCGCGCCGAGCTGGAGCACGTCGTCGCCGTCAACGACAAGCGGCGCTTCACGATCGACGCGGACAGCGACCGTATCCGGGCCAACCAGGGCCACACCGTCGAGGTCGACCTGGACCTGCCGCCCGCCGCCCCGCCCGCGTACCTCTACCACGGCACGGTCGCCCGGAGCCTGGACGCGATCCGCGCCGAGGGGCTGCGGCCCATGAGCCGCCACCACGTCCACCTGTCGCCGGACCGGGAGACCGCGACCCGCGTCGGCGCCCGCCGGGGCAGGCCGGTGGTGCTGGCCGTGGACGCGGCCGCGATGCACCGCGACGGCCATGTCTTCCACGTCAGCGCCAACGGCGTCTGGCTCACGGACGCCGTGCCCGTGGCGTACCTGCGCTTCCCGCATTGACCGGCGGCGGGCCTGGCATCGCCCGGCCCCGCCGGTCACCCGACCCGGTCGGCCCGCCCAGCCCCCGCCCCCGCCCCGGCCCCGGGCGCCTCAGCTGAGCGCCTGAGCCTGCGCCTCAGCCCAGCTGGGCGAGGCCCTCCGTGGCGATCTTCTCGAAGACCGCCTGGTCGGCGGCGAAGTCCGAGTCCGGGATCGGGGCATGGAGAACGATCTCGGTGATGCCGAGTTCCCTGTGCTTCCCCGCGAAGTCCACGAAGGCGTCGAGCGACGTCAGCGGCGTGCCCCGGTCCGGCGTGAAGCCGGTGAGCAGCACCTTCTCCATGGCCCCGCCGTCACGGCCGTACTCGGCACACGCCTTGCCGAGCTTCTCGATCTGGCCCCGGATGGCGTCGACGGACTGCTCGGGCGTACCGGTCTCGAACAGCTTCGGGTCGCCGGTGGTCACCCAGGCCTGCCCGTACCGGGCGGCGAGCTTCATACCGCGCGGCCCCGTGGCGGCGACGGCGAACGGGATGCGGGGGCTCTGCACGCACCCCGGGACGTTGCGTGCCTCCTCGGCCGAGTAGTGGGTGCCCCGGTGGCTGACGGCGCGCTCGGTGAGCAGCCGGTCCAGGAGCGGCACGAACTCGCCGAAGCGGTCGGCGCGCTCGCGCGGCGTCCACGCCTCCTGGCCGAGCACGGTGGCGTCGAAGCCGTTGCCGCCCGCCCCGATACCGAGGGTGATCCGGCCGCCCGAGATGTCGTCCAGCGAGATCAGTTCCTTGGCGAGCGTCACCGGGTGCCGGAAGTTCGGCGAGGTGACGAGCGTCCCGAGGCGGAGGGTCCGGGTGGCGGCAGCGGCGGCGGTCAGGGTCGGGATCGCGCCGAACCACGGACCGTCGCGGAAGGTGCGCCACGACAGATGGTCGTACGTGTACGCGGCGTGGAAGCCGAGCTCCTCGGCGCGCGTCCACTGATCGCGGCCGCCGCCGTGCCAGGGCCGTACCGGCAGAATCACTGTGCTCAGGCGCAGACTCATGCCTCAGAGCCTACGGGCGCCGCAGAGGCTCCCCTTTCCTTCGTGTCATGTGTCCGCACGGTCGTGCGGCTCAAATGCGCACCCTTTCGCACGTCCGTGCACATTCGGGTGCCGCTGTACGGGACAATGGAGCGGTGACCTCACCGACGACGACTCCTCATCCGCGTGCCCGCACCCACGCCGGGACACACGCCCTCCCGGCGCCCCGCCGGCGCCCGCGGCTGATCGCCACCGACCTTGACGGAACGCTTCTGCGGGACGACAAGTCGGTCTCGGAGCGTACGGTCACGGCCCTCGCCGCCGCCGAGGCCGCGGGCATCGAGGTCTTCTTCGTCACCGGCCGCCCCGCCCGCTGGATGGGCGTCGTCAGCGAGCACGTACACGGCCACGGCCTGGCGATCTGCTCCAACGGAGCCGCCGTGGTCGACCTCCACGCCGGAGGCCGGATCCTCGAAGTGCGGTCCCTGGAACGCGCGACCGCGCTCGGCGTCATAGAGGCGCTGCGCCGGGAGGCTCCCGGCACGGCGTTCGCGATGGAGTTCACCACCGGCATCCACCACGAGCCGGACTACCCGCCCCTCAGCCTGGACCAGGCCCTCGTCGTCGGCCCCGCCGAGAAGCTGCTCCACGAGGACGAGCCCGGGACGGGCGCGCCGCTGCTGAAGCTGCTGGCGCTCCACCGCGAGCTGACGCCCGACGGCTTCCTCGCGCTGGCTCGCGCGGCGGCCGGCCGGCACGCCACCATCACGCGCTCCAGCCCCACGGCCCTGATCGAGGTCAGCGGCCTGGGCGTCTCCAAGGCCAGCACGCTCGCCCTGTGCTGCGCCGAGCGCGGCATCTCGGCGGACGAGGTCGTGGCGTTCGGCGACATGCCGAACGACATCGAGATGCTGTCGTGGGCGGGGACGTCGTACGCGATGGGCAACGCCCACCCGGACGTACTGGCCGCGGCGTCGGGACGGACGGTCGCCAACAACGAGGACGGCGTGGCGGCGGTCATCGAGGACATCCTGAGCGCCCGGTGACGCCGAGGCGCTGACGGCGGGCCCGTGAGCACCCGGTGACGCCGAGGCGCTGACGGCGGGCCCGTGAGCACCCGGTGACGCCCCGGCGCTGACGGCGGCCCACCCGGTCAGCCAGGCGGTCCCACCCTCCTCAGCCCAGCACCACCCCGTGTTCGCGCAGCCAGGCCACGGGATCGACGCCCGAGCCGAGGTGCGGGGTGAGGCGCACCTCGAAGTGCAGATGGGGGCCGGTCGAGTTGCCCGTCGTCCCGGCCTGGCCGACCTGCTGCCCGACGGCGACCGCCTCCCCCTGGTCGACAGCGACCGACGCCAGGTGCGCGTACTGCGAGTACCAGCCGCCCGCGTGCCGCACCACGACCTCGATACCGAAGGGCCCCCCGCACGACACCCGCTCGACCCGTCCCGCCCCCACGGACCGCACCGGCGTGCCGATGGCGACGGCGAAGTCCTGCCCCGTGTGCCGGTGCGCCCAGTGCCTGCCCGCGCTGGCGAAGCCCGCGGACAGCGTGTAGCCGTCCTCCTCGGCGACCGGCGCAACCCACACCCGGCCGGCGGGGGCCCGCTCCGTACGGGCCGGCCGTTCCGCACCGCGGCAGCTACCGGCCGCCACGCTCCGGTCGGCCTGCGCCTGGAGCTGCCACTGCGCCTGTTCGAGCCGCGTCTCCAGGTCCCGCTTCACCGCGGCCAGCCGCGTCTGCCGCAGGTTCAGGTCGCGCCACGCCGCCCGCGCCCGGCTCTCGGCGGACGCGAGCCGCCGCTCGGCGCGGCCCGTACGCTCCATCAGCCGGGTGACGGCCTGGTCCGCCTGCTGCGCGGTCCGCTCCACGTGCAGCGCGTCCTCCGGGTCGCGGGCCAGCAACAGCCGCGCGGTGCCCGCGAGGGAACCGCCCGCACGGTACTGGGCGCGGGCGATCTCACCGACGCGGTCCTGGAGCACCAGGAGTTCGCGGCGCTTCTCGCGCAGGTCCTCCTGAAGCAGGGAGGCGCGCGCCCGCTGCTCGTCGGCCGCGCGCCGCCCCTTCTCGTAGCGCTCGGTGATCCGGGCCGCCTCCTCGAAGAGCCGCGCCACCTCGGCGCTCACCGATGGCCCGTCGGAACCGGACGCGGGCGCGGCAACGGCCACGGGCGCCCGCCCGAACAGCCCGAACAGCGCCAGCAGCGCGACCATGGGGATGACCAGCGCGGCCGGCGGCGGCACGGCCGACCACCGCAGGGCGGACAGCGCCGACACGAGCAGCGGCCGCCGTTCGTGAGAGAGGCACATCCTGGGATGGTGGCCCCTCGGCCAGTGCTTCTCCGGCACCCGGCCGCACTCGTCGGCCCTGTACCGCCGACCGGCCTACACACGTACGACCGTCCGGCCCACACCGCCCGCCGCCATCCGAGTACGCCCCGGCACCCGTCGCCGACCCGCTAGCCAATCCCGCCGGCCGGCCCGCGCCTCCCGGAGCCGCGCCCGCCTACCGCAGCCGCCGTCCCACCTCGTCCGCCGCCCGCTCACGCTCCAGCGTCCGCCGCAGCGGCCCCTCCACAGCGGCGAGTTCGGCGTACGGACCGCGCTGTACGACACGGCCGGCGTCCAGGACGACGACCTCGTCGACCGCGTCGAGCCCCCGCATCCGGTGCGTGATGAGCACCGTCGTACGGCCCCGCGTCGCGTCCAGCAGGTCCTCGGTGAGCGCGTCGGCCGTGGCGAGGTCCAGGTGCTCGGCCGGCTCGTCGAGGACCAGCACCGGGAAGTCGGCCAGGAGCGCGCGGGCCAGCGCGAGCCGCTGCCGCTGCCCGCCGGACAGCCGGGCCCCGTGCTCGCCGACGAGCGTGTCGAGACCGTCCGGCAGGCCGTCGACCCAGTCCAGGAGCCGCGCCCCGGCGAGCGCCCGGCGCAGCGCGTCGTCGTTCGCGTCGGTCCTGGCCAGGCGTAGGTTCTCGCGTACGGAGCTGTCGAAGACATGGGCGTCCTGGGCGCACAGACCGACGAACCGGCGTACGTCGTCCCCGTCGAGCGCCGCCGCTTCGGTGCCGCCCAGCCGGTACGTGCCCTCACGCGCGTCCAGGAACCGCAGCAGCACCTGCGCCAGCGTGGTCTTGCCGGACCCGGACGCGCCGATGACGGCGACCCGCCGCCCGGCCTCCAGCCGCAGGTCGAACCCCTCCAGGGCGTCGCGCTCCTGGCCGGGGTGCCGGGCGGCGATCCCGCGCAGCTCCAGCGGGAACGGCGAGTCGGGCGTCGCCGCGGGCCGCTCCGGCTCCTGTACGGGCACGGGCGCGTCGAGCACCTCGTACACCCGCTCCGCACTGCGCCGCACCCGCTGCCGGTACTGCACGGCGAGCGGCAGGCCCATGACCGCCTCGAACGCGGCGAGCGGGGTGAGGACGACGACGGCCAGCGCGACGCCGCCGAGCCGCCCGTCCCGTACGGCCTGGGCGCCGACCAGCGCGGCGGCCGCCACGGTCAGCCCGGAGGCGAGCGCGGTCAGCCCGCCGCCGAGCGCCGTCGCCGCCGACTGGCGCGCGGCGATCCGCGTGAGCGCGCCGTCCGCATCCCTGGCCCGCGCGATACGGCTCCGCAGCGCACCCGCCACCGTCAGCTCGGCGCACCCGCGCAGCAGGTCCACGACCCGGGTGGCGAGCACGCCCCGCGCCGGCGAGAGCCGCCGCTCGGCCCGCCGGGCCACGGCACCGCCCAGGGCCGGCACGGCGACCCCCGCCACCAGCAGCCCGGCCCCCAGCACGGCACCCGCCTCGGGCAGCAGCCAGGCGGTGAACCCGACGGCGCCCGCGCCGACGACCAGCGCCGTCCCGGCGGGCAGCAGCCACCGCAGCCAGTAGTCCTGGAGTGCGTCCACGTCCGCGACCAGCCGGGACAGCAGGTCACCGCGGCGTGTACGGCGCAGCCCGGCCGGTGCGATCCGCTCCAGGCGGCGGTACGCGGCGACGCGCAGCGCGGCGAGCATGCGCAGCACGGCGTCGTGCGACACCAGCCGCTCCGCGTACCGGAACACCGCCCGCCCGATACCGAACGCCCGGGTCGCCGTGACGGCCACCATCAGGTGCAGGATCGGCGGCTGCTCCGACGCGCGGGAGATGAGCCACCCGGACACGGCCATGAGCCCGACCGCCGACCCGAGCGCGAGGCTGCCGAGCAGCAGCGCGAGGCCGAGCCGCCCCCGGAGTTCCCCGGCCGACGCCCGGACCCGCGCCAGCACGCGCCCGCGCCATCCCCGCTCCGGTGGCTCGGACACCGGCTCCGCCACGTCCGCGGGCGCGGCATGCGCTCCGTACAGCCCGCCCACCACGCCGAACGCGTCGTCGACCATGTCCGCCCCGACGGACACATCCGCGACCGCCGGCTTCCCGGAACCGCCATCGGCACCGGCACGCACACCACCACGGGCGCCAGCACCCCCACCCGCACCCGCACCCGCACCCGCACCGGCACCGGCATCGGCGCCTCCGCCGGCATACGACCCGGCAGCAGCCTCTCCGCCACCCCGCCCCCGCTCCAGCGCCACCACCCGGTCCGCGACACCCAGCAGCGCCGGCCGGTGCACCACGAGCAGCACGGTCCGCCCCACGGCGAGCCGCCGCACCGCATCCACCACAGCCGCCTCGGTCGCACCGTCCAGCGCGGCGGTCGGCTCGTCCAGCAGCAGCACCGGCCGGTCCGCCAGGAACGCCCGGGCCAGGGCCAGCCGCTGCCGCTGACCGGCCGACAGCCCGGCCCCGTCCTCACCGAGCACGGTGTCCGCACCGTCCGGCAGCCCGTCCACGAAATCCGCGCCCGCGTCCCGCAACGCGTCCCGCACGTCGGCGTCGTCCGCGTCCGGCCGCGCCAGGCGGACGTTCTCGGCGACCGTCCCGGCGAACAGATACGGCCGCTGCGGCACCCACGCGATCCGCTCCCGCCAACGCTCCAGGTCCAGCGTCGACAGGTCCTCGCCCCCGGCCCGTACCGTCCCGGAATCCGGCACGGCGAAGCCCAGCACCGTGTCGAGCAGCGTCGACTTGCCGACCCCGCTCGGACCGACCAGGGCGACGGTCTCACCGGGCTCCACCACCAGCGACGCCCGGTCCAACGACGCTTCGCGCCGCCCCGGATGCCGTACCGTCACCGCGTCCAGCTCGATCCGCACCGGCCCGCCCGGCACCACACCAGCGCCCCCGCCCGGCACCACACCAGCGCCCCCGCCCGGCACCGCACCGGTGCTGCCCCCGCCCGGCACCGCACCCGTGCCACCCGCCCGCACCGGCGCCTCCAGCACCGCGAAGACCTCTTCGGCGGCCGAGAGTCCCTCCGCCGCCGCGTGGTACTGCGTACCCACCTGCCGCAGCGGCAGATAGGCCTCGGGCGCGAGGATCAGAATGACCAAGCCCGTGTACAGGTCCAGGTCCCCGTGGACGAGGCGGGTGCCGATGCCCACCGCGACCAGCGCCACCGACAGCGTCGACAGCAGCTCCAGGGCGAACGACGACAGAAACGCGACCCGCAGCGTCCGCAGCGTCGCCTGCCGGTACTCGGACGTGATCGCCCTGATCGACTCCGCCTGGGCCTTGGCCCGCCCGAAGATCTTCAGCGTCGGCAGCCCGGCCACCACGTCGAGGAAGTGGCCCGACAGCCGTGACAGCAGCTTCCACTGCCGGTCCATCCGGGCCTGCGTGGCCCAGCCGATGAGCACCATGAACATCGGGATCAGCGGCAGCGTGACCACGATGATCGCCGCCGACACCCAGTCCTCGGTGACGATCCGCGCCAGCACCGCGACCGGGACTACCACGGCCAGCCCCAACTGGGGCAGATAGCGGGCGAAGTAGTCGTCCAGCGCGTCCACGCCCCGCGTCGCCAGCGCCACCAGCGACCCGGTCCGCTGGCCGCTCAGCCAGCCCGGCCCCAGCGCGGCCGCCCGCTCCAGCAGCCGACCCCGCAGCTCGGACTTCACGGCGGCGCTCGCCCGGTGCGCGGCGAGCTCGGTCAGCCAGGCGACCAGTGCCCGCCCCACCGCGACCCCGGCCAGCAGCACCAGCGGCGTCCCCAGCGCGGACACACCCAGGCCCCGCTGGAACGCCCCCACCACCACCTCGGCGATGAGCATGGCCTGGGCGATGACCAGCGCCGCCCCGATCAGGCCGAGGAGCACCACCGCGGCCAGGAACAGCCGGGTGGCCCGGGCGTACCGGAGCAGACGCGGGTCGATCGGTTTCACGTGAAACATCCCCTACCGATGGGCGCCCCCACGGGCGCCGGCGGGCACTAGTGGGCGGTGTCGGCGATGTGCTGGGTGCCGATCCGCTTGCGGAACACCCAGTAGGTCCAGCCCTGGTAGAGCAGCACCAGCGGCGTGGCGATCGCCGCGCACCAGGTCATGATCTTCAGGGTGTACGGGCTGGAGGCCGCGTTGCTCACGGTCAGGCTCCAGTCCGGGTTCAGCGAGGACGGCATGACGTTCGGGAAGAGCGTCAGGAACAGCATGGCCACGGCGGAGGCGATCGTCACACCCGACAGGGCGAACGACCATCCCTCCCGCCCGGCGCGGATCGCACCCACGGCCCCGGCGAGCGCCACGACGGCGACGGCCATCGCGACCAGGCTCGTCCCGTCGCCCCGCGAGACCTGCGTCCACGCCAGGAAGCCGACGGCGAGTGCGGCCGTGACCAGGCCGAGCCCGAACGCCAGCTTCCGGGCCCGCTCCCGGATGTCGCCCACGGTCTTCAGAGCGGCGAACACCGCACCGTGGAAGGTGAACAGGGTGAGCGTGACGAGCCCGCCGAGCAGCGCGTACGGGTTGAGGAGGTCGAGGAGGGTGCCGGCGTACTCCTTGGACGCGTCGATCTTCACGCCCCGCACGATGTTGCCGAAGGCCACGCCCCACAGCACGGCCGGGATGAGGGAGGTCCAGAAGATGGCCCGCTCCCAGTTCTCCTGCCAGCGCGGCTCCGGGCGCTTGGCCCGGTACTCGAAGGCGACGCCCCGCACGATCAGGCAGAGCAGGATCACGAGCAGCGGCAGGTAGAAACCGGAGAACAGGGTGGCGTACCAGTCGGGGAAGGCGGCGAAGGTGGCGCCGCCGGCGGTCAGCAGCCACACCTCGTTGCCGTCCCAGACGGGGCCGATGGTGTTGATGAGGACCCGCTTCTCGGCCCGGTCACGGGCGAGCAGCCTGGTCAGGACGCCGATCCCGAAGTCGAAGCCTTCGAGGAAGAAGTAGCCGATCCAGAGGACAGCGATCAGTACGAACCAGATGGTGGGGAGTTCCATGCCTCAGCTCCGCTTCCGTCAGTACGAGAAGGCCATGGGCCGGTCGGCGTCGTCACGGTCGTGGCCGCCGATCCGGGTGGGCGGGTTGAGGTCGGCCTCGGTCAGCTCGGGCGGGCCGGCCTTGACGTACTTCACGAGCAGCTTGACCTCGATCACGGCGAGGATCGCGTACAGCAGCGTGAAGGCGGTCATCGAGATGAGGACCTCGGCCTGGGAGACACCGGGGGAGACCGCGTCGGCGGTGCGCAGCACGCCGTAGACCACCCATGGCTGACGGCCCGTCTCGGTGAAGATCCAGCCCCAGGAGTTGGCGATCAGTGGGAAGGCGAGCGTCCACAGGGCGACCCACCAGTACAGCCTGGTCAGCTTCGGGCTGAGCGGCTTCCTGAGGAGGACGAGGTGCGGCACCTCGTCCTCGTCGTCTGCCGCCCGTCGCACCGCCGCAGGCAGCAGGAACTTCCTGCGGGTCAGCCACAGCCCGAGCAGGCCGAGGGAGAAGGAGGCCATGCCGAAGCCGATCATCCAGCGGAAGGACCAGTAGGCGACGGGGATGTTGGGCCGGTAGTCGCCGGGGCCGTACTTCTCCTGCTCGGCCTTGTTGGTGTCGTTGATGCCGGGGACGTACGAGTCGAAGTCGCCGTTGGCGAGGAACGACAGCAGGCCGGGGATCTCTATGGCGACCTTGTTGTGCCCCTTGTCGACGTCGCCGTACGCGAAGACGGAGAAGGGGGCCGGGCCCTCGCCGTCCCAGAGGGCTTCGGCGGCGGCCATCTTCATGGGCTGCTGCTTGTACATCACCTTGGCGAGCAGGTCGCCGCTGACGGCGGTGAGCATTCCGGCGATCACGACGGTGACGAGGCCGAGCCGTAGCGAGCTCTTCATCACCGGGACGTGCTTCTTGCGGGCCAGGTGGTACGCGGCGATGCCGACCATGAAGGCGCCACCGGTGAGGAAGGCCGCGGACATGGTGTGGAAGACCTGGGTGAGCGTGGTGTTCTGGGTGAGGACCGCCCAGAAGTCGGTGAGCTCGGCGCGGCCGTTCTCCTCGTTGATCCGGTAGCCGACCGGGTGCTGCATCCAGGAGTTGGCCGCCAGGATGAAGTAGGCGGACAGGACGGTGCCGATCGAGACCATCCAGATGCAGGCGAGGTGGATCCGCTTCGGGAGCTTGTCCCAGCCGAAGATCCACAGACCGATGAACGTGGACTCGAAGAAGAAGGCGATCAGCGCTTCGAAGGCGAGGGGTGCTCCGAAGACGTCACCGACGAACCGTGAGTAGTCCGACCAGTTCATACCGAACTGGAACTCCTGCACGATGCCGGTGACGACACCCATCGCGATGTTGATCAGGAAGAGCTTTCCCCAGAACTTGGTCGCCCTGAGGTACTTCTCCTTACCGGTCCGCACCCAGGCCGTCTGGAGACCGGCGGTCAGTGCGGCGAGCGAGATGGTCAGCGGGACGAAGAGGAAGTGGTAGACGGTGGTGATACCGAACTGCCACCGCGCCAGCGTCTCTGGCGCCAGAGCCAGGTCCACGACAGCTTCTCCTTACGGCCTGGTGCAGCCCGCCGGTTCCGGTGGATCTTGGGAGGAACCATCCGGAACCTGGCGAGCTTGTGAATGCGTTCACAATCACAAGCTATTATGACTCACACGAAATCCGCAGCTCGATCCGGGGGTCCCCCTTCCGCTGAACTTCAACATCTTGTTGAATTCGCGGCATGCAGATCCACATCTCCTGGCCCGCAGGGCACACGACCGCGACCATCGAAGAAACGCCCACGAGCAAGGCGCTCGCAGGGGTTCTCCCGATCACCTCCACCGCCCGGACCTGGGGCGAAGAGGTCTACTTCGACACACCCGTCTCCACCGCGCCGGAGCCGGACGCCCGGCAGGTGGTGGAGCCGGGCACGGTGGCCTTCTGGACGGAGGGGGACGCGCTGGCGCTGCCGTACGGCCCGACCCCCATCTCGCGCGGCGACGAGTGCCGCCTGGCCAGCCCGTGCAACATCCTCGGCAGCCTCGACGACGACCCGCGCGTCCTGGCCACGGTCCGCGACGGCGACCCGATCCGGGTCGAACTCGTCACGGACTGACGCTCGCACGCGGGCCTCGGTCCGGCCGCCCGGCCGCCCCGCCTGCCGCTCAGTCGTTCAGACGTGTCAGACGTGTCAGACGTGTCCACGTGTTAGACGTTCAGACCTTCAGAACTTCTCCTTGAAGAACGTCTCGGCGGTCCGCAGGAACAGATCGTTCGCCTCGGCCTCGCCGATCGACACCCTGACCCCCTCGCCGGGGAACGGCCGGACCACCACACCGGCCTTCTCACAGGCGGCCGCGAACTCCACGGTCCGCTCCCCCAGCCCCAGCCACACGAAGTTGGCCTGGGTCTCGGGCACCGTCCAGCCCTGGGCGGTCAGCCCGTCGTACACCCGCGTGCGCTCGCACACCAGCGAGCCGACGCGGCCCAGCAGCTCGTCCTCCGCGCGCAGCGAGGCCACCGCCGCGTCCTGCGCCAGCTGGCTCACCCCGAACGGCACCGCCGTCTTCCGCAGCGCGGCCGCCACCGGCTCGTGCGCGATCGCGAACCCGACGCGCAGGCCGGCGAGACCGTACGCCTTGGAGAAGGTCCGCAGCACGGCCACGTTCGGCCGGTCCCGGTAGATCTCGATGCCGTTCGGCACCCCACTGTCCCGGATGAACTCGATGTACGCCTCGTCGAGCACGACCAGGACGTCGGACGGCACCCGGTCCAGGAAGCGCTCGAGCTCGGCCCGGCGCACCACCGTGCCCGTCGGGTTGTTCGGGTTGCAGACGAAAATCAGCCGCGTGCGGTCGGTGATCGCCTCGGCCATCGCGTCCAGGTCGTGCACCGCGCCGGCGGTCAGCGGCACCTTCACCGCGGCCGCACCGCTGATCTGCGTGATGATCGGGTACGCCTCGAAGGAGCGCCAGGCGAACATGACCTCGTCACCGGGCCCGGCCGTGGACTGCACCAGCGACTGGGCGATGCCCACCGAGCCGGTGCCGGTCGCCAGATGCGTCACGGGCACCCCGAACCGCTCGGCCAGCTCGTTCATCAGACCGGTGCAGGCCATGTCCGGGTACCGGTTGAAGCCGTGCGCCGCGGCCAGCGCGCTCTCCAGGACGCCGGGCAGCGGCGGGTAAGGGTTCTCGTTGGAGGACAGCTTGTACGCGATGGGGCCGTCGGCGGCGGCCGGCTTGCCCGGCTTGTACGTGGGGATGTCGTCCAGCACGGCGCGCAGCTTGGGGCTGGTCTCGCTCACTGTGGTCCTCCTCGACCGTATGTACCACCGATACTGCACACCTTATGAGGATTCCGCGCTCCTGCGAATGGCCGACCGGTCCTGGGAGGGGGGAGCGCGACACGGGAGGGCGCGCGCCGGTGGCCTGCGCCGTGGCGCGCATCCCCCGTAGAGGTGAGTTGCGGACTCTTCGAAACCACGTCCAGCGGCCCGTCCCCCGAGCGCGAACAACCCGCGGCCGACCCCGAGAACCGCCAAGTTCCTTGGGATTCCCTACGGTTGACGTGTCGCGACCATGCAGAAACGTGCCTGTCAACGAGTGAATATGCGACCGTCCCAACCGCCTCCGCTGCCCCTACTATCGGCACGCCATGACAGCAGCAGGGAAGCACCAGGTGAGCCGGGCACAGACCCGGGGCAGCCGGCAGGGGCGCGCGGGCATCCGGGACGTGGCCGCCGCGGCCGGCGTCTCCATCACGACTGTCTCCGACGCGCTCAACGGCAAAGGCCGGCTCCCGGACGCCACGCGCCGCCACGTCCGCGAGGTCGCCGACCGGCTGGGCTACCGGCCGTCCGCCGCCGCCCGCACGCTCCGTACCGGCAAGTCAGGACTCATCGGCCTGACCGTGACGACGTACGGGGATGAACCTTTCACCTTCACCGAATTCGCGTACTTCGCGGAGATGGCCAGAGCCGCCACCTCCGCCGCGCTCGCCCGCGGCTACGCCCTCGTGATCCTCCCCGCGACCTCGCGCCGCAGCCCCGCCGACGTCTGGTCGAACGTCGCCCTCGACGGCACCGTCGTCATCGACCCGTCCGACCACGACCCGGTCGTGACCGAACTCGTCCGTCAGGGCCTGCCCGTCGTCTCCGACGGACGCCCCGCCGGGACGCTGCCGGTCACCGCCTGGGTCGACAACGACCACGAAGCCGCTGTCCTCGGACTGCTCGACCACCTCGCCGCCGCGGGCGCCCGCCGCATCGGGCTGCTCACCGGCACCACCACCGACACCTATACGCGGCTGTCCACCACCGCGTACCTCAACTGGTGCGAACGCGTCGGCCAGGACCCGGTGTACGAGTCGTACCCGGCCCACGACCCGTGCGCGGGCGCGGTCGCCGCCGACCGGCTGCTCGCGCGCCCCGACCGGCCCGACGCCGTGTACGGCCTGTTCGACCCGAACGGTACGGACCTGCTGGCGGCGGCGCGGCGGTACGGGCTGCGCGTCCCGGACGACCTGCTGCTCGTGTGCTGCAGCGAGTCCACCGTGTACGCCACGACCGAGCCGCCGATCACCACGCTGTCGCTGAAGCCGCGGCGGATCGGCACGGCGGTCGTGCAGCTGCTGATCGACGCGATCGAGGGCATCGACAGCGACCGGCCGCTCGAGCAGGTGATACCGACGGAGTTGATCATCCGGACGTCGTCGCAGCGCAGGCCGCCGCGTACGACGGTCAGCCCGCCCCGCTCACCGCGCCAGGACTGATCCCCGTACACCACCAGGCCAGACCTTCCCAATTGGGGCGAAACAACCCGGTGAACCAGGCGTGCATCCTGATTCACCACCCCTGGTGCGTCACACAGCACAAGCCTCATTCCTATGATGGGCGCACGACACCGCGGGCCGCCCCGACCAGGCCGGTCCGCGAGGTGTAGGGCGTCGCGACGGTGGTGGAGGGGTCGATGACACAGGGGGCCGGTCAGGGACCCGTGGTGCGGACGGCGACGTTGCGCGACTTCCGCGTACCTCCGTACGCCCAGGTGCCCGTGCAGGGTCACTCGGCACCTCCGCAGCCTCAGGTGCCTCCGCAGGCTCAGCCGCCTGAGGCAGCGCAGGCGCCTCAGGAGCAGCCGCCGAGCGCCGGGCACCCCGGCAACGTCGTGCCCGAGGGCGAGTACCCCGACGGGTACACGCCCACCGCGCGGGACCTCCCGGTGATCAACCGGGGCGACACGCTCCAAGTCGCCGTCACCCCGCCGCCCGCCACCGCGCCCGCCGGCGCCGGGCAGCCGGGCCACACCCCCGGCCCGCTGTACGTGGTCGGTGACGTCCACGGCTACCTCGACGAACTCGTCGCGGCCCTGCGCGAACAGGGCCTCATCGACGCCGAGGGACACTGGGCCGCCGGCAACACCCGCCTCTGGTTCCTCGGCGACTTCACGGACCGGGGCCCCGACGGCATCGGCGTCATCGACCTCGTCATGCGCCTGTCCGCCGAGGCCGCGGCCGCGGGCGGCTACTGCAAGGCCCTGATGGGCAATCACGAGCTCCTGCTGCTCGGCGCCAAGCGGTTCGGGGACACACCCGTCAACTCGGGCGCCGGCACGGCCACCTTCCAGGCGGCCTGGCTGCTCAACGGCGGCCAGAAGAGCGACATGGACCGCCTCCAGGACGTCCACATCCAGTGGATGTCCCGCCTCGACGCGATCGTCGAGCAGGACGGCCACCTCCTGCTGCACTCCGACACCACCGCGTACCTCGACTACGGCGACACCATCGAGGACGTCAACGACACCGTCCACGAGATCCTCACCCGCAACGACGCCGACGAGTGCTGGGACCTGTTCCGCAAGTTCACCAAGCGGTTCGCGTTCCGCGACGAGGGCGGCTCCCACGCCGTACGGGAACTGCTCGCGGCGTACGGCGGGCAGCGCGTCGTCCACGGGCACAGCCCCATCCCGTACCTGCTCGGCGAGGTGGGCACCGAGGACGGCGGCGCCGGCGAGAGCGCGGGCCCCACGGTCGAGGGGCCGCACGTGTACGCGGACGGGCTGGCCATCGCCATGGACGGCGGAGTGACCATGGCCGGAAAACTGCTGGTCGTCCGGCTTCCGCTGCATAACTGAGAGCAGTCGGGGCAGGCGAATTCCGGAAACCCTCTGTCACCCCTCGCTGTAACGGCTCTACCATCGGCGTGCCCAACTGCCGTTTCTACGCGGGCCTCCAGGCCCCACGGGAGTATCGGGGGATCGCACATGAAGAAGGCTCCGCATCTGCTGCCGGAGGACCGTGCCGACTACGAGCGGCTGCTCGACGAGACGCTGCGGAACGCGTCCGAGCGCCCGGATCTGGCCGGGATCGGACAGCGCCTCAACTCCGAACAGCTGCGCACCATGGCACTGGACGCCTCGGCGCTGATCAGCGCGGCCGCAGCGACCGAGTACGACCACTTCGTGCGGGTGCGCGAGGAGCACCGCAGACCGACGGGCGTGTCCGTCATGGCATCGGTTTTGGGCGGACCGGGCGACGAGACCACACCCGGTGCGGGCTTCGGCGTCGTCGTCACCGTCCTGGCGCCGATCCTGGCGGGCACGGCGGCGGTCATCTTCCTACTCGTGGGGTACGTGCTGAAAATGCTGGACCCGCCGCCGGACTTCGCGGAGCCGCTCCTGGCCGCCGGCTGGTTCTTCGCCGCCGTCACGGCGGCCGGGCTGCTGGCCGCCACAGCGGGAATCCTGGTCACGGCCCTGCGGAACCGCTCCACCGAGGTGCCCGCCCCGGATGAACCGGGCGGTGACCTGCCCGACGAGATATCCCGCGCCCGAGAGGCCTGGCGCCACGCCCTCCTGGAACGCGGCATCCTCCCTTTCCTCCGCGAAGCCCTCACCGAACCGGGCACCCCGGCGCCCTCACCGGAGCCCCTCGACCGCCTCCCCCGCCCAGGCTTCACCAGCCCGGACCTGACGGGCCCCGAACCCCGCAGCGACTGAGGACGCGAAAGGCCCCGACTCGTACGAAGGCCGTGCTCCGGACCGTCCCCAGGGGACCGCCCGGAGCAGGGACCGACGGGGGTTCCTGGCGGGCGGTCCCTCCGTCGGCCCTCAGCCCTCGGCCGGCCCTCAGTCCGCGAGCGGCAGGTACACCCGGTTCCCGCTCTCCGCGAACTCCTTCGACTTCTCCGCCATCCCGGCCTCGATCTCGTCCCGCTTCAGATCGCCGCCGTGCTCCCGACGGATGTCCTGCGAGATCTTCATGGAGCAGAACTTCGGCCCGCACATCGAGCAGAAGTGCGCCGTCTTCGCCGGCTCCGCGGGCAGCGTCTCGTCGTGGAACTCCCGTGCCGTGTCCGGGTCCAGGGCCAGGTTGAACTGGTCATCCCAGCGGAACTCGAACCGCGCGTCCGACAGGGCGTCGTCCCACTCCTGGGCGCCCGGGTGCCCCTTGGCGACATCCGCAGCGTGCGCCGCGATCTTGTATGTGATGACACCCGTCTTCACGTCGTCGCGGTTCGGCAGGCCCAGGTGCTCCTTGGGCGTGACGTAGCAGAGCATCGCCGTACCCCACCACGCGATCATCGCCGCGCCGATACCGGACGTGATGTGGTCGTACGCCGGGGCGACGTCCGTCGTCAGCGGGCCGAGCGTGTAGAACGGCGCCTCCTCGCAGATCTCCTGCTGGAGGTCGATGTTCTCCTTGATCTTGTGCATCGGGACATGTCCCGGGCCTTCGATCATGGTCTGGACGTTGTGCCGCTTGGCGATCGTGTTCAGCTCGCCGAGCGTCTTCAGCTCGGCGAACTGCGCCTCGTCGTTGGCGTCCGCGATCGACCCCGGCCGCAGGCCGTCGCCCAGCGAGTACGTGACGTCGTACTGCGCCAGGATCTCGCAGAGCTCCTCGAAGTGCGTGTAGAGGAAGCTCTCCTTGTGGTGCGCCAGACACCACGCGGCCATGATCGACCCACCGCGCGACACGATGCCGGTCTTGCGGCGCGCCGTCAGCGGCACGTACCGGAGCAGCACGCCCGCGTGCACGGTCATGTAGTCGACGCCCTGCTCGGCCTGCTCGATGACCGTGTCCTTGTAGATCTCCCAGGTCAGCTCCTCGGCCTTCCCGTCGACCTTCTCCAGCGCCTGGTACAGCGGCACGGTGCCGATGGGCACCGGCGAGTTCCGCAGCACCCACTCACGCGTGGTGTGGATGTTGCGGCCCGTGGACAGATCCATGACCGTGTCCGCGCCCCAGCGGGTCGCCCAGGTCATCTTCTCCACCTCCTCCTCGATGGAGGAGGTGACCGCGGAGTTGCCGATGTTGGCGTTGACCTTCACCAGGAACCTCTTGCCGATGATCATCGGCTCGATCTCCGGGTGGTTGACGTTGGCCGGAAGCACGGCCCGCCCCGCCGCGATCTCCTCGCGTACGACCTCCGGGGATACGTTCTCGCGGATCGCGACGAACTCCATCTCCGGCGTGATCTCACCACGGCGGGCATACGCGAGCTGGGTCACCGCCTGCCCGTCACGGCCCCGCCGCGGCTGCCGCGGCCGGCCCGGGAAGACGGCGTCGAGGTTGCGCAGGCCGCCCCGCGGCGAGGTGTGCTTGATGCCGTCGTCCTCGGGGCGTACCGGCCGCCCCGCGTACTCCTCGGTGTCGCCGCGGCCGATGATCCAGTTCTCGCGCAGGGGCGTCAGCCCACGGCGTACGTCGGTCTCGACATTCGGATCGGTGTACGGCCCGGACGTGTCGTACAGCGTGACGTCCTTGCCGTTGGTGAGGTGCACCTTCCGGACCGGCACCCGGAGGTCGGGGCGCGAACCCTCGACATATCCCTTGTGCCAGCCGATGGACTTCCCGCTCTCCTCGGTGCTGGAGGCAGGCGTGCGTGCGTCCTGAACGGTCATCCTGACCTACTCCCTACGCCGGCATTACCCGGTAACAGGTTCGGCGGTCGGCGCAGCGGCTCCCGTCGGTCGGCGATGTTTCACGTGAAACCGTGAAACACGCGAAGACGAGATCAGCGCCCTCTCAGCCCGGTGCTCCGAGCTCCCGCGTGTGCAAAGGTGTCACCACGCTAGCGTCCTTCCGGCCATGCTGAACAGGGGGCCCCTGGCGTTCTTGCGATGATCGGTCGGTGACTTCCTTGCCTCAGCACCCGGAACACGGTCCCGAGAAGGGTCCCGAGCACGGCTCCGCGCCAGGTCCGGGACACCGTCCGGAGCACGACGTCCTCGGGCACGTCCACGCGCACAGCCATGGGCCGGCCGCGCCCGTCTCCAAGCATCTGCGCAAGGTCATCGCCGCGGTACTGATTCCTTTCGCCACCGCGGTCCTCGTCGGTCTGACCGTGCTCTGGCCGGGCGGCGCCCCGGCGCACGAGCGCACCGGCGTCGGCTTCGACCGGCAGACCGAGCAGGGCAAGGTCGTCGAGGTCGAGCGGGTCGACTGCAAGGACGTGAACGCCGCCCAGGTTCCGCCGACGGGCGACACCAGCACCCCGCAGGGACGCGAGGCGGTCAACGCCCAGCAAGGACAGTGCAAACGCGTGACGATCGAGGTCACGACCGGTCCCCACACGGGCCGGAAGTTCACGGAGATCGTTCAGCCGGACGCCCCTCGGCAGCTGGAACAGGACCAGGGCGTGATCGTGGCATACGCGCCGGACGCCCCGGAGGAACTCCAGTACTCGGTCACGGACGTCAACCGGAAGTTCCCGCTGGTGCTGCTGGCCGGGCTGTTCGCGCTCGCGGTGGTCGCCGTGGGACGACTGCGCGGCGTCATGGCCCTGGCGGCCCTGGGCACCAGCTTCATCTTCCTGACGTTCTTCATCCTGCCGGCCATCCTGCAGGGCTCGAACCCGCTGATCGTGGCGGTGGTCGGGGCAAGCGCCATCATGCTGATCGCGCTGTATCTGAGCCATGGACTCAGCGCGCGGACATCCGTGGCCGTGCTCGGCACGCTGATCTCACTGCTGCTGATCGGCCTGCTGGGCTCGCTGTTCATCGGCTGGGCCCGGCTGACCGGCAACACGGACGACTACACGGGCCTGATCCACGGGCTGTACCCGAGTATCGACATGTCCGGTCTGCTGCTGGCCGGCGTCATCATCGGATCGCTCGGTGTGCTCGACGATGTCACGGTGACACAGACGTCCGCCGTATGGGAGCTGCACCAGGCGGATCCACGGATGGGGCCGCGCGCTCTGTACAGGGCGGGCATCCGGATCGGCCGCGATCACATCGCGTCCGTCGTGAACACGCTGGTCCTGGCGTACGCGGGTGCGGCACTGCCGCTGCTGCTGCTCTTCTCGATCGCCGAGAGCAGCGTGGGAACGGTCGCCAACAGCGAGCTGGTGGCGCAGGAGATCGTACGGACACTGGTCGGCTCGATCGGCCTGGTGGCGTCCGTGCCGGTGACGACGGGCCTCGCGGCGCTGGTCGTCTCGGCGGACCGGCCGGCGGCGGGCCCCTCAGGAGCGGGCGCGCCGACGGCGCGGACGGGGCGCGGCCGGCGGCGCAAGCGGTAACGGTGCCTGGCCCTCCGGGCCTCCGGGCTGCCGGTGCGCCGGGGGCGATGCCCCGGGGAAATGGGCCGCCGAGGTGCCGTGCCCCGGGCCCCCCGCCCCGGGGCCCGGGGCGCGGTCGTTCAGCCGGCGTTCTCCGCCAGGATGCGGCCCAGCGCCTCGTCCAGGTCGTCGTCGAAGTCGCCCAGCGTGCTCTCCTGCCCGAGCGGCACCAGCCTGTCCGTACGGTCGAGGAACGCGACGAGCGGCGGTGCGCTGGCCCGGAACACCGCCTGGTCGACGCCGACACGCAACCGGATGCTGACGTCCGAGAGCTCGTCGGGGCACGCCGGCTCGATCCGTACATCACCTTCGCCCGCCGGCTCGTTGATCCCGTCCACGAGCAGCTCCCTGCCGAACGTCCATGTCACCGGGGCATCGCCGGGCAGATGGAACGTCATCCGGACCGCGAACGGGTCCCTCGTCTCGTACCCGAGCTCGACCGGAATCCTGAAGGAGAGCTCCTCCGAGACGACGAAGCTCATCAGGACCTCGGCCTGAACCGACTCGCGCATCATGTACCCCGCTGTAGCTGAATGTCGTGAAGCAGTTCTGTACGCAGTGGTGATGAAAACGGCCAGGAATGATCCCTCCTGGCCCTCTTGGCGCAATCGTCCTGCACGGGCTGGCAGATCACAAGGAGTGATTTTTCAGATACTGATAGAGAAGGCGAAGGAACTCAGCAGCTTGCCGATCTCACTCCGCAGCTGTTCGACCGCGGGCAGCAGTCGCTCCTCCTGGTGGAGGGGCACGGAAATGGCCATCGCCGCAGCTCCAGAGCCTGCGGTGATCGGGATGGCGGCACAGACCGTGCCCAGTGCGTACTCCTGGCGTTCGACGAACGGCAGCGTCGGCTGCGAACGGCTGAGCTTCTCGAGCAACGTGTGACGGTCACGCACCGTGTACGGCGTGAGGGCCTCGACCGGGTGACGGTCGAGGTGGTCCTGGCGGGATCGTTCGTCGAGCTGGCTCAGCAGACACTGGCCGATCGCATGCGCGTGGCCGGTCTCGCGGAAGTCCGCCCACGCGTCGACGGCGGGCTTGGCCGGGGTGTCGGAGACCGCGACCACCTCGATCTCGCCGTCCCGGTAGACGGCGAAGTAGACGGGCACGCCGATGGCGTCCCGCCAGTGCGCCAGCGAGCCCTCGATCTTGCTGCGACGATTCTGCGCTCCTCCGGCGGCTCCCAGCCGCTTGGCCGCCTCGCCGAGGACGAACACCCCTTTGTCGCGCAGCAGATAGCCCTCGTGCGTGAGGGTGCGCAGCAGGTGGTAGGCGGTGGGCAGCGGCAGCCCGGTCTCACGCGCGAGCTGCTTGGCCGGGGCGCCGCCGGCGTGGGAACCCACGGCCTCCAGAAGTCTGAGCGCCCGCTGCACCGAGCCGATCAGGGTTGGGGCAGTGGAAGTCGAAGCCATGACCGAAGGTCACCCCCAGGGCATGTCCCTTGATTCCAAGGGCCGTAGAAGCCCTGCCACTCTAATGGCAGCCTCCATCCGGGGGTGAGCCCTGCCGGGGCCGTTCCCCCAAGCGGGCTAACGGCGCGCCGGCGTCACCAGTCGGAGCGCGACGACGAAGACGACGAGGACGAAGACGACGCCCCGCTGAACCTCCGTACGACGTAGATCAGTCCACCGACGAGTGCGACGAAGACGAGCACCTTGAACAGCAGACCGATCACGAAGAAGACCGCGGTCGCGATCATTCCGCCGAAGACGGCCACGGCGATGACGGGTATGGCCACCCACTTCACCCACCACGGCAACCCCGCGAGAAGTTCCTTTACCGCCATGGCCCTGCCCTCATTCCTTGAGACGTCGTCCTTCGGCCCGTTCAGGGCTCCTGGCCTCCGATGCTAGGGCGGGCGGCGGGCGCCGCGGGGGCTCCGTATCCCTCGAACTCCCCTGAACCGACCCCTAGGGAGATCAGGGCGGGCGGTCAGCTCCCGGGCGGAGAGAACACCACCATGACCCGCAGGTCCTCGGTGATGTGGTGGAACTTGTGCGGCACCCCGGCGGGCACGTAGACGACGCTGCCCCGCCCCACCTGCCGCGTCTCGGTGCCGACCGTGATCGAGGCGCGGCCGCTGACGACGAAGTAGACCTCGTCCTCCTTGTGCGGCTGCTGCGGGTCCAGCTCGCCGGCGTTCAGCGCGTACAGGCCGACCGACATGTTGCGTTCCCGGAGAAACCGCAGATACGCACCGTTGTTGGCGATGCGCTCCGCCTCCAGTTCGTCCAGCCGGAATGCTTTCATCGCCCGTACGCCCCTGCCTTGGTCCGATCTCGTCTGCCACGATCAGACACATGATGAATTTCGTAGTCAAGACGCTCGCGAACGCAGGCGCCCTGGCCGTGGCGATCTGGTTGCTGGAGAACATCACCCTGACCGGGGAGAGCACCGCCAAGAAGGCGTGGACCCTGCTCCTGGTGGCCCTGGTGTTCGGTGTCGTGAACTTCCTCGTCAAGCCGGTCGTGAAGATCCTCACACTGCCGCTGTTCGTGCTGACACTCGGCCTGTTCACGCTGATCGTCAACGCCCTGATGCTGCTGCTGACCTCGTGGCTCGCCGACAAGCTGGACCTCAGCTTCCACGTCGAGGGCTTCTGGACCGCGGTGCTCGGCGGCCTGATCATCTCGGTCGTGTCGTGGGCGCTGAACGTCGTCCTGCCCGACGGCCGGGACTGACGATGGCCGAGCACTGGGGCGACGGCACCCGGGCCGTACGGGCCGGGCTGCCCGAGCCGGTGAAGTACGAGCCGGCGCTCCCGGGCCCGGTCTTCGCCGCGCACTACCACCTGCCCGGTGACCCGACCGGGCCCTACACGTACGGGAGGGACGAGAACCCGACCTGGACGCACCTGGAACGGGCCGTGGGCGAACTGGAGGCGCCGGGCGACGCCGGTGCGCGGACCGTGGTGTTCGCGTCGGGCATGGCCGCCGTCTCGTCGGTGCTGTTCTCACAGCTCCGGGCCGGTGACGTGGCCGTGCTCCCGGACGACGGCTACCAGGCGCTGCCGCTGGTGCGCGAGCAGCTGGAGGCGTACGGGATCGAGGTGCGCACCGCGCCGACCGGCGGCGACGCCCAGCTGGCCGTCCTGGACGGCGCGAAGCTGCTGTGGCTGGAGACGCCGTCGAACCCGGGCCTAGACGTGTGCGACATCCGGCGGCTGGTGGCCGCCGCGCACGCCGGGGGCACGCTGGTCGCGGTCGACAACACGCTGGCCACGCCGCTGGGCCAGCGGCCGCTGGAGCTGGGCGCCGACTTCTCGGTGGCCAGCGACACCAAGGGCATGACCGGGCACGGCGACATCCTGCTCGGCCATGTGACCTGCCGCGACGCGGCCCTCGCGGCTGCCGTCCGGCGCTGGCGCAAGATCACCGGGGCGATCCCGGGGCCCATGGAGGCCTGGCTGGCGCACCGTTCGCTGGCCACGCTCCAGCTGCGGGTGGAGCGGCAGTGCGCCAACGCCCTGGTGCTGGCCGATGCCCTGGCGGGGCGCGACGACGTGACGCGGCTGCGCCACCCGGGGCTGCCGGGCGACCCGTCGCACAAGGTCGCGGCGGGCCAGATGCGGCGTTTCGGCTCCGTCGTGTCGTTCGTGCTGGCGGACCGGGAGCAGGCCGAGCGGTTCCTGGACGCACTGCGGCTGGTGGACGACGCGACGAGCTTCGGTGGCGTGCGGTCGACGGCGGAGCGGCGCGGGCGCTGGGGCGGGGACGCGGTGCCCGAGGGCTTCATCCGCTTCTCGGTCGGCGCGGAGGACCCCGACGACCTGGTGGCCGACGTGCTGCGCGCCCTCGACGCGGCTGCGGGGCGCTAGCCGGCATACGCAGAACGGACGGTCCGAGCCTCCCCCCTCGTGGCTCGGACCGTCCTGCTTGTGTGCCCGAAGCCCGCCTGAACCAGGCTAGTTGACTCTACGTCAGTGTCCAATCACGCTAGCGACAGCGACCTATCGACATATTTATAGTTGTACGGCCTTGGGGGAGGGTGACGGCGAGAGGAGCGGGGGGAGGGAGGCGCATGGATCTGCACCTGCTGCGGACCTTCGTCACGGTGCACCGAGCCGGCTCCTTCACTCGTGCCGCCGCCCTCCTGGGCCTCTCGCAGCCCGCCGTGACCAGCCAGATCCGTACGCTGGAGCGGCAGCTCGGGCGTCCGCTGTTCCTGCGCCGGGCCCGCGGTGTCACCCCGACGACCGTCGGCGACGAGCTCGCGCACCGGGCCGCCCCCCACCTGGACGCCCTGGTCGAGATCACCGAGACCGGACTGCACGGGCGCGTCGGCGCCCGGACGCTGCACGTGGCGGGCCCGCCCGAGTTCGTGTCGCTGCGGGCGTTACCGGCGCTGACGCCGCTCCTCTCCGAGGGGCTCACGCTCCGGACGTCGCTGTTCGGCGCGGCGGAGGAGAGCCTGGACGGGCTCGCCGCGGGCCGTCACGACCTGGCCGTCGCCACGGCCAGGCCCCGGGGCGGGCTGCTCACCGCGACGCCGCTGTGCGACGAGGAGCACGTCCTGGTGGCCGCGCCGCGCTGGGCCGCGC
This sequence comes from Streptomyces sp. TRM64462, assembly GCF_013362995.1. Taxonomy (GTDB): domain Bacteria; phylum Actinomycetota; class Actinomycetes; order Streptomycetales; family Streptomycetaceae; genus Streptomyces. The sequence goes on from NZ_JABWDV010000394.1 coordinate 56,955, forward strand.
GGCTGGCGCCGGACGTGCTGCTCGCGGAGGGCGCCGTGGTGCTGGACCAGTTGCCGGTGGTCGAGGTGCACGAGTCGCTGCCGTTCGTGGCGCGCTACTGGGCGGCCGTCTTCGAGTCGAAGCCCGCCGCCGCCGGCACGGTGGTCGTACCGGACCTGCGGGCGGTCCTGGAGTCCGCCGTCTCGGGCGCCGGCCTGGCGGTGCTGCCGCGCTATCTGTGCGAGGCGGCCCTCGCCGACGGCCGTCTGGTGGCGCTGCTCGACCCGCCCGTACCGCCGTTGCGGACGTACTTCCTGGTCGTACGCACCGGCACCCTGGCCCTGTCGCACATCGCGCGGGCCCACGACACCCTGCTGCGGGCCGCGGCCGGCTGGTGACGGGGAGTGGCAGGGCCTTCCGGGGTGTTTCAGACCGTGCGGCGCGGGCCATTTTCATGCCATGACCGAACGTCCAGTGGTCAAGCGCACCGCTCGTGCCATTCTGCTCGACGGGGACGACCTCATCCTGATCAAGCGGACCAAGCCGGGAATGGATCCCTACTGGCTCACGCCGGGCGGCGGGGTCGAACCGGGTGACGCGACCGTGGTCGACGCCCTGCACCGGGAGGTCCACGAGGAACTCGGCGCCAAGATCACCGACGTGGTGCCGTGCTTCGTCGACACCGTCGAGCACATCGAGAACGGCGGTGTCTCCGGGGTCAAGGTGCAGCACTTCTTCGTCTGCCACCTGGAGTCCATGGACCTGTCGCGGCGGCACGGGCCCGAGGTGGACGAGCCGGTCGGCGAGTACGAAGTCGTCCGGGTGCCGTTCAGCCGGGTCGGGATCGCCGGGGTGCACCTGGTCCCGCTGTCGCTGCGGCACTACCTCGACGGGAACATCGAGGGCGTACGGGCCATGCACGCGCCCGACCTCGGCTGAGTGCCGCCCCCGTCGTCTCAGCCCGCGGTGGCGGCGATTTCGTCCAGCGAGTCGTGGCGTTTGCGCTCGGACGGGACGCCGACGCCCCGCAGCGCGTGCACACCGCTCCGTATCATCCCGGGCGGCCCCGACAGATACGCGTCGTACTCGTTCCAGGGGCCGAACTCCCGTACCGCGTCCGGCAGCTTCGTACGGCCGTCTATCACGGCCCGCACCTCCAGCCATGGATGCGCCTGGCGCAGCCGCAGCAGGGTGTCGATGTCGTAGAGAGCCTGGTCGGTCCGCGCGCCGTAGAACACCTCGATGAAGCGCCGCCCGCCATGCCCCACGACATCCTCGACCAGGGCCTTGATGGGGGTGATCCCGGTGCCGCCACCGGCGCAGAGCAGCCCGCTGTCGGGCTGTGATCGACGGTCATCGACCCGGCCGGCGGCCCGAGGCGCAGCACGTCGCCGGGGCGGGCACGGTGGACCAGGGCGTTGAAGACCCAGCCGACGGGAACCGCCTTGACGTGGAAGCTCAGCAGGCCGTCGGGGCGCGGCGCGGACGCGAACGAGTAGTGCCGCCAGACCCGCGCCACCACGGGGGCTGCTCCGGCGGTCACGCTGACGTACGCCGAGGCTAGTAGACGGGGTTACTCCCGCTGTCAGACGCGGGCAGGTGCGCGGGCGCGGCACGGTGTTTCACGTGAAACCTCTCAAGCGTCCCGTTCGCCGGGCTCTCCTTGTCTTCCACGTCGCGGTGTCAGTGAGCTGGCTGGGGCTCTCGCTGGGGCTGCTGGCGCTCGGTGTCACCGCCTACACCACCGCCGACACCTCGCTCACGGAGGCCGCGTACCGCGCCATGAAGGTCTTCGCCGACTGGCTGCTGCTGCCCATCGCGCTGGCCACTCTGGTGAGCGGCCTGGTGCTGTCGCTGGGTACGCCCTGGGGGCTGGCCCGGCACCGCTGGGTGTGGACGAAGTTCTGGCTCACCCTGGCCACCGCCACGGCGACGGTCTTCGCGCTGCGCCCGGAGATCGCGCACGCTGCGGGCGCCGGCGTTCCCGACAGCAGTCTGGTGGCGGCCCCCTTGGTGTCCACCAGCGCCTACCTCTTCATGACGGTCGTCTCGGTGCTCAAGCCGTGGGGACTGACGCGCCGCGGCCGTCGGCTGCGGAAGCAGGGGCACCCGGCCGCCGGGGCCCGGCGGAGCCGGTAGTGTCCGCGGCATGAGCGATCTTGAGATACGGCGCGCGGCAGCCGAGGACATTCCCGCGATCGTGGCGATGCTCGCCGACGACCCGCTGGGCGCCCAGCGGGAGTCGCCCGACGACCTCACTCCGTACCGGGACGCCTTCGCACGCGTGGCCGTCGACCGGAACCAGCACCTGGTCGTCGCCGTCCGGGACAGCGAGGTCATCGGCACCCTGCACCTGACGATCATTCCGGGGCTGTCCCGGCGTGGCGCCACCCGCTCCCTCATCGAGGCCGTACGCGTCCACGCCGACGCGCGCGGCAGCGGCCTGGGCACCCAGCTGATCCGATGGGCCGTCGAGGAATCCCGCCGCCAGAACTGCCAGTTGGTCCAGCTCACATCCGACGCCTCACGCACGGACGCTCACCGCTTCTATGAGCGCCTCGGCTTCGCCGCCTCACATGTGGGCTTCAAGATGGCGCTCTGACGATGATGTTCTGACGGCGTTTCACGTGAAACGTTCCCGGTCACTGGGCTGTGGCGAGCAGGTGAACGGCGAGCGCCACGATCAAGGTGCTGGACGTAAGGGCGGTCACGAGCCTGCCGCGGCCACTCGTCAGCGTCCTCCCGAGCAACGCGCCACCCCCGGCGAGCATCACCTGCCAACTGGCGGACGCCACAAAGGCTGCGGCCACGAACACCGACCTCTCCGGGGCGCTCGTATCACCCAGCGCCCGGCTGCCCAGCACCAGCGCGGCGAAGTAGACGATGGTCATGGGGTTCATCACGGTGATGCCCAGGAACGCCAGATAGGCCCGGACCGGTCCCAGGGCCTCGCCCTCACCGGCCCCGTCGGCGGCCCCGCTCGCGCCGTGCCGGCTCCGGTACCGCTTCAGCGCCGTGGCCCCGCTCCGTACCGCCAAGGTGACGAGCACCAGGGCGGCGAGCCACCGCAGCGGCACCATCACGGGCTGGAGGACCGGCACGAGAGCCGCTCCGCCCGCCGCCGCGACCAGCGCGTACAGGCCGTCGGCCGTCGCGACCCCGAGCGCGGCGCAGACCCCCACTTTCAGGGAGGTCCGCGCGGTCAGCGCCACCAGATACGCGGCGACGGCCCCCACCGGAACGGCGATGCCGTACCCGGCGAGCAGCCCCGCGACCAGCGCGGCGGTCACGGGTGCAGAGGTGTCGGCCTCCGCCGGGCCACCGGCTGCTGCTGGCGCCCGCGCGGAGGTGCGGCGCGGAACGGCAGATGCGGGATGGCTTCGGTCGTCGTCATACGGGCATCCTGCGGAGGCCGTGCCTCCGCAGGCAACTCATTTAGGTCTGGGCCATGTCGACGAAGCGGGAGTAGTGGCCCTGGAAGGCGACGGTGATGGTCGCCGTCGGGCCGTTACGGTGCTTCGCCACGATCAGGTCGGCCTCGCCGGCGCGCGGGGACTCCTTCTCGTAGGCGTCCTCGCGGTGCAGCAGGATCACCATGTCCGCGTCCTGCTCGATCGAGCCCGACTCACGCAGGTCCGACACCATGGGCTTCTTGTCGGTCCGCTGCTCGGGGCCACGGTTCAGCTGCGAGAGAGCGATCACCGGGAGCTCCAGCTCCTTCGCCAGCAGCTTGAGGTTTCGCGACATGTCCGAGACCTCCTGCTGACGGCTCTCGGCGCGCCGTGAGCCACCGGACTGCATCAGCTGGAGGTAGTCGATGACGACCAGCTTCAGGTTGTTGCGCTGCTTCAGCCGCCGGCACTTCGCCCGGATCTCCATCATCGACAGGTTCGGCGAGTCGTCGATGTAGAGCGGCGCCTGCGACACATCCGGCATGCGCCGGGCCAGCCGCGTCCAGTCCTCGTCGGTCATCGTCCCTGATCGCATGTGGTGCAGGGCGACCCGCGCCTCCGCCGACAGCAGACGCATCGCGATCTCGTTGCGGCCCATTTCGAGGGAGAAGATCACGCTGGGCAGGTTGTTCTTGATCGAGCAGGCGCGGGCGAAGTCCAGCGCGAGCGTGGACTTGCCCATGGCGGGACGCGCCGCGATGACGATCATCTGGCCCGGATGAAGGCCGTTCGTGAGGGAGTCGAAGTCCGTAAAGCCCGTGGGGACACCGGTCATCTCGCCGCTGCGCGAGCCGATCGCCTCGATCTCGTCGAGCGCGCCCTCCATGATGTCGCTCAGCGGGAGGTAGTCCTCACTGGTGCGCTGCTCGGTGACGGCATAGATCTCCGCCTGCGCCGAGTTCACGATCTCGTCCACGTCGCCGTCGGCGGCGTATCCCATCTGCGTGATCTTGGTGCCGGCCTCCACGAGCCGGCGCAGCACGGCCCGCTCGTGCACGATCTCCGCGTAGTACGAGGCGTTGGCGGCCGTCGGCACGGACTGGACGAGCGTGTGCAGGTACGACGCGCCGCCGACCCGGGTGATCTCACCACGCTTGGTCAGCTCGGCGCCCACCGTGATGGGGTCGGCGGGCTCGCCCTTGGCGTAGAGATCGAGGATCGCCTGGTAGATCGTCTCGTGCGCGGGCCGGTAGAAGTCATGGCCCTTGATGATCTCCACGACGTCCGCGATGGCGTCCTTGGAGAGCAACATGCCGCCGAGCACCGACTGCTCGGCGTCGAGGTCCTGGGGAGGTACGCGTTCGAAGCCCGCAGCCCCGCTGTCCCAGGGACCGCCGTCGCTGCCCCGCTCATGCTGCTCGTCGCGGCCCCGGCCTCGGCCGCCGCGCGCACCACCTCGGCCGTCTCCTTCGCGGTCGTCGCCGCGTCGGCGGGAGGCGGGAAGACGGTCGCTCGGACCGCTCTCGGTCCAGGGTTCGTCCAAGGGCTCGGGGATACTCACCGGCCCACCTCCTCCCGTCCGCACCGCGGACCTTGCCGTGCCCGCCCACACTCGGGCGCCGGACAAAGGTAGGCCCGCGGGCACCGTCAGCCAATCTGGTTATCCACAGGCCCTGTGCATGAACTGCCTGATGCTGTGGAGAACCCCGTGGATCCTGTGCACGGAGCGGGGGACAGCCGTGTGGACAAATTCATAGCCACCCCACCATCTCGCATCTGACCTGCGGTTTTTCCATCCACGGGCTGTGGGGGAGAAAAACTTTTCCAGCAGGACCAAGATCAGCACAAACGGCCCCGGCGAGCGACGGCCACCCAGCCCGAAGTAAGGACCAACATCACATTGCGTCTCTTACCTGTGGACGATTACATTGAACGTATGTCCCAGGCTCCCGCGGTTCCGAAGAACGTCCGCCGCCACCACGACCGCGAGATCATCGCACTCGCCGTACCGGCCTTCGGAGCTCTTGTCGCCGAGCCGCTCTTCGTGCTGGCCGACAGTGCCATCATCGGCCATCTCGGGACCCCGCAACTCGCCGGCCTGGGCATCGCCGCCGCGCTGCTCTCCACCGCGGTGAGCGTCTTCGTGTTCCTCGCGTACGCCACGACCGCCGCCGTCGCCCGCCGCGTCGGTGCCGGCGACCTTCCGGCCGCCATCCGTCAGGGCATGGACGGCATCTGGCTCGCCCTCCTCCTCGGCCTCGCCGTCGTCGCCGTCACCCTGCCCACCGCGCCCTGGGTCGTGGACGCCTTCGGGGCCTCCGACACGGCCGCCCCGTACGCCACCACCTACTTGAGGGTTTCCAGTCTCGGCATCCCCGCGATGCTCATGGTCCTCGCCGCCACCGGCGTCCTGCGCGGCCTGCAGAACACCCGGACTCCGCTGTACGTCGCCGTCGCCGGATTCACCGCCAACGTGGTGCTGAACGTCGTTCTGGTCTACGGCGCCGGCCTCGGCATCGCCGGCTCCGCCTGGGGCACCGTGATCGCCCAGTGCGGCATGGCCGCGGCGTACCTGGTCGTCGTCGTGCGAGGGGCGCGGCGCCACGGCGCCTCCCTCCGGCCGGACGCCGCCGGCATCCGGGCCAGCGCGCAGGCCGGGGTGCCGCTGCTGATCCGTACGCTGTCGCTGCGCGCGATCCTGATGATCGCCACCGCCATCGCGGCCCGGCTGAGCGACACCGATGTGGCCGCCCACCAGATCATCCTGTCGCTGTGGAGCCTGCTGGCGTTCGCTCTCGACGCCATCGCCATCGCGGGCCAGGCCATCATCGGCCGCTACCTGGGCGCGGGGGACACCGAAGGGGCCCGCGCGGCCTGCCGTCGCATGGTGCAGTGGGGCGTGGCCTCCGGCCTGGTGCTCGGCATCCTGGTCGTCGCCGCCCGGCCGCTGTTCATCCCGCTGTTCACCGCCGATGACGCCGTACACGACACCCTGCTTCCCGCACTGCTGGTAGTGGCCCTCTCCCAGCCGATCGCCGGGGTTGTCTTCGTCCTGGACGGCGTCCTGATGGGCGCCGGCGACGGCCCGTATCTGGCGGGGGCCATGGTGGTCACCCTGCTCGTGTTCGCGCCGGTCGCCCTGCTGGTTCCCGTACTCGGCGGTGGTCTGACGGCCCTGTGGTGGGCGATGACCCTGATGATGGCGATCCGGATGCTGACGCTGTGGCTGCGGACCCGCTCCGGCCGCTGGGTGGTCACCGGGGCGACCCGCTGAGGTGGTCACCGGGGCGACCCGCTGAGCACGACGACTTGGTCATGTTTCACGTGAAACGGGCCCGGTTTCACGTGAAACGTTCTCCCGCGTGACGAGGCCGCGATCGCGGCATGACGAAGGGCCGTCCCCTGACGGGAACGGCCCTTCATACGCTCAGCTCTGCTTGGTGCAGGGCTCAAGCTCAGGCAGCGACGACCTCGACACCGAGGTTCGCGGCGACCTCGGGGTGCAGACGCACGGACACCTGGTGCGAGCCCAGGGTCTTGATCGGCGCACCGAGCTCGACGCGGCGCTTGTCGACCTCCGGGCCACCGGCGGACTTGATCGCCGAGGCGATGTCAGCCGGGGTGACGGAGCCGAAGAGGCGGCCGGCGTCGCCGGAGCGAACGGCCAGACGCACCTTGACGCTCTCGAGCTGGGCCTTGATCTGGTTGGCCTGCTCGATCGTCGCGATCTCGTGGATCTTGCGGGCGCGGCGGATCTGCGCCACGTCCTTCTCGCCACCCTTGGTCCAGCGGATCGCGAAACCGCGCGGGACCAGGTAGTTGCGAGCGTAGCCGTCCTTGACGTCGACGACGTCGCCGGCAGCACCGAGGCCGGAGACCTCGTGGGTAAGGATGATCTTCATCAGTCGGTCACCCTTCCCTTAGCGCGCGGTGGACGTGTAGGGCAGCAGCGCCATCTCACGGCTGTTCTTGACGGCCGTGGCGACGTCACGCTGGTGCTGCGTGCAGTTGCCGGTCACGCGGCGGGCACGGATCTTGCCGCGGTCGGAAATGAACTTCCGCAGCATGTTCGTGTCCTTGTAGTCCACGTACGCGGTCTTGTCCTTGCAGAACGCGCAGACCTTCTTCTTAGGCTTGCGCACAGGCGGCTTCGCCATGGTGTTTCTCCTGTGTGATCAAGAAGTGGGGTACGAGTTGCCCTCGGATCCCGGACGCGGAGCGTCCTGCGGGTCCTAGAAGGGCGGCTCGTCCGAGTAGCCGCCGCCGGAGCTGCCGCCCCAGCCGCTGCCGCTGCCCTGCTGCTGACCGCCGGCCGGTGCGGCGCCACCCCAGGCGTCGTCGGCGGGAGCGCCGCCGCTCTGCTGGCCACCACCCGGGGCACCGCCCCAGGGGCCGCCGCCGCCCTGCTGGCCGCCGCCGTAGCCGCCCTGACCACCGCGGCCGGTGGTCTTGGTGACCTTGGCCGTGGCGTTCTTGAGGCTGGGGCCGACTTCCTCGACGTCCAGCTCGAAGACCGTGCGCTTGACGCCCTCGCGGTCCTCATAGGACCGCTGCTTCAGCCGGCCCTGCACGACGACGCGCATGCCTCGCTGGAGCGACTCGGCGACGTTCTCCGCCGCCTGGCGCCAGACCGAGCAGGTCAGGAACAGGCTCTCGCCGTCCTTCCACTCATTGGTCTGACGGTCGAAGGTGCGGGGAGTGGACGCGACACGGAACTTCGCGACCGCCGCACCGGACGGGGTGAAGCGCAGCTCGGGGTCGTCGACAAGGTTGCCGACGACCGTGATGACGGTCTCGCCTGCCATGGGTGAACCTCTCGGCGGGATTGCTTCTGGCTGCTTGCTGCTACTCGGACCCGATGACCTGTGAGCGGAAAGCTCAGTGGGTCTCGGGGCGGAGGACCTTGGTCCGGAGGACCGACTCGTTCAGGTTCATCTGGCGGTCGAGCTCCTTGACGACCGCAGGCTCGGCCTGCAGGTCGATGACCGAGTAGATGCCCTCGGGCTTCTTCTTGATCTCGTAAGCGAGACGACGACGGCCCCAGGTGTCGACCTTCTCCACCTTTCCGTTGCCCTCACGGACGACGGAGAGGAAGGTCTCGATCAGCGGGGAGACAGCACGCTCCTCGAGATCGGGGTCGAGAATGACCATCACCTCGTAGTGACGCATGTGGAACCCACCTCCTTTGGACTCAGCGGCCACGGTCGTTCCGTGGCAGGAGGGTCGTGATGCGTACGCAACGGTATCCGCGCGAACCGACAAGGGCCCTCGCATCGGAAGAATCAGAAGGAGGGGGGGGTCCTGTCCGCAGGACGCGTGTCCCCGAGCCTGGGCAGGCATGGGCAGACACCGGTGCAGAGGGTACAGAGTACCCGCACAGCTGCTTCCGGTTGAAATCCGGTGGTCAGGGGACGCAATCTGTACACAACGGGTGCGGGCGGCGCTACAGTGCGCCGCCTTACGGCACAGCCAGGAGGTGCCCCCATGGCTCAGGCATTCCAGCGTCATCCCTCCTCGTCCCTGTTCGCCACCGACGGCAAGCCGCATCCCCTCCAGGACACGCTCATGGTCGTGACCCTGGTCCTCGGCGCGCTGTCCTTCATCACGGCCCAGTTCCACCACCTGCACCTGATCAGCTCCTGGGCCGGCCTCGTGGGCATCATCACGGGCGCGTACGGCCAGTTCATCTCGGAGACGACACGAGAGCGGACGTTCCTGATCGTGGGCCTCGGCGCATCGGCCATCGGGTTCTTCCTCGGCATGGCACACGGCGGTCTGTTCGGCGGCGTCTTCGACTGACCCGCCGTAAGGCGACAGCCGGCGGGCGACATCCGACAGGCGACGTCCAACGGGCGGCAGCCGGCGGGCGCCGGTCCGCCCTCCCCGGCCGGCGTACGGACATTCCTGCCGTGCGGCCGGTCGGGGCGCTGCGTGGTGCCAGTAGGCTTCGGCGCGAGAGCCGGAAACCCCTGTACCGATGGGGGACACACCAGCCGAGGAGCGCCCCGCATGAGCCTGACCCTGAGGACCATCAGCCGAGAGCAGCATCTGGCATACATCCAGAGCCTGCCCGCGGCGAGTCACTGCCAGGTTCCGGCGTGGGCCGATGTGAAGACCGAGTGGCGCTCGGAGAACCTGGGCTGGTTCGACAGGGACGACCAGCTCGTCGGCGTGGGCCTCGTGCTGTACCGCCAGCTGCCGAAGATCAAGCGCTACCTCGCGTACCTGCCCGAGGGCCCGGTGATCAACTGGTACGCGCCCAATCTGGACGACTGGCTGCAGCCGATGCTCCAGCACCTCAAGAACCAGGGTGCGTTCTCGGTCAAGATGGGCCCGCCGGTGGTCATCCGCCGCTGGGACGCGCCCTCGATCAAGGCCGGAATCCAGGACCCGGAGGTCAAGCGGCTGCGGGACGTCGAGGCGACGCACATCGAGCCGCGCGCGTTCGAGGTGTCGGAGCGGCTCCGCAAGATGGGCTGGCAGCAGGGCGAGGACGGCGGCGCCGGCTTCGGCGACGTGCAGCCGCGCTACGTCTACCAGGTGCCGTTGGCCAACCGTTCGCTGGACGATGTGCTCAAGGGCTTCAACCAGCTGTGGCGGCGCAACATCAAGAAGGCCGAGAAGGCCGGCGTCGAGGTCGTCCAGGGCGGCTACGACGACCTCGCCGAGTGGCAGCGGCTGTACGAGATCACGGCCGTCCGCGACAAGTTCCGGCCGCGCCCCCTGTCGTACTTCCAGCGGATGTGGACCGTCCTCAACAACGAGGACCCCAACCGCATGCGCCTCTACTTCGCGCGGCACAACGGCGTGAACCTGTCCGCGGCCACCATGCTCGTAGTCGGCGGGCACGTCTGGTACTCGTACGGCGCCTCCGACAACATCGGCCGTGAGGTCCGCCCGTCCAACGCCATGCAGTGGCGGATGCTCCGCGACGCCTACGCGATGGGCGCGACCGTGTACGACCTGCGCGGCATCTCCGACTCGCTCGACGAGACGGACCATCTCTTCGGCCTGATCCAGTTCAAGGTCGGTACGGGCGGCGAGGCCGTCGAGTACATCGGTGAGTGGGACTTCCCGCTCAACAAGCTGCTGCACAAGGCACTCGACATCTACATGTCGCGCCGCTGACGGCCCCTTCCGTAGGCTCGTCAACGCCCCGCAGCCGTCCCGCACGGCGCCGCGCAGGCGTGTCCCCGTACCTCCGACACCGACACCCACAGCCACAGAAAGGGTCCGGACCGGCCATGGCGCTCTCCCTCTACGTCGACACCGCTCGCTGGCGGGCGCACCAGAAGTCCGTGATCGACCAGTTCCCCGGGCTCATCCCGGTCTGCAAGGGCAACGGGTACGGCTTCGGCCACGAGCGCCTGGCGGAGGAGGTGAACCGCTTCGGCGCCGACATGCTGGCCGTGGGCACGACGTACGAGGCCGCACGGATGAAGGACTGGTTCGGCGGCGACCTGCTGGTCCTCACGCCCTTCCGGCGCGGCGAGGAGCCGGTGCCGCTCCCTGACCGGGTCGTGCGTTCCGTATCGTCCGTGGACGGGGTGCACGCCCTGGTCGGCGCGCGCGTCGTCATCGAGTGCATGAGCTCCATGAAGCGGCACGGCGTCAGCGAGGAGGACCTCGGCCGGCTGCACGCGGCCATCGACGACGTACGGCTCGAAGGCTTCGCGCTGCACCTGCCGCTGGACCGCACGGACGGCTCGGACGCCGTCGAGGAGGTCATCGGCTGGATGGACCGGCTGCGCGCCGCGCGGCTGCCGCTGCACACCATGTTCGTCAGCCACATGAGCGCCGACGAGCTGGCGCGGCTCCAGCAGCAGTTCCCGCAGACCCGTTTCCGGGCGCGGATCGGTACGCGGCTGTGGCTGGGTGACCACGAGGCGACGGAGTACCGGGGCGCCGTCCTCGACGTCACCCGCGTCGCCAAGGGGGACCGTTTCGGCTACCGCCAGCAGCGTGCCGCGTCGGACGGCTGGCTGGTCGTGGTGGCGGGCGGCACCTCGCACGGTGTTGGCCTGGAGGCGCCGAAGGCCATGCACGGCGTGATGCCGCGCGCCAAGGGCGTGGCCCGGGCCGGCCTGGCGACGGTCAACCGGAACCTTTCGCCGTTCGTGTGGGCGGGCAAGCAGCGCTGGTTCGCGGAGCCGCCGCACATGCAGGTGTCGATCCTGTTCGTGCCGTCGGACGCGCAGGAGCCGAAGGTCGGCGACGAGCTGGTCGCCCACCTCCGGCACACGACCACCCAGTACGACCGGATGGTCGACCGCTAGGCCGCAGGCCCAGCGGGCCCGGCGGGGGCGACAGGCCCCGTCGGGCCCGCCATGCCCGCAGTGCCGGCCGGTCCCGCAGTGCCGGCCGGTCCCGCAGTGCCGGCTGCCGGTCCCGCGGTGTCCGCCGGTCCCGCCCACTCCGCCGTGCCGCTGGGCCACGCGGCTGCGGGTGAGGCGGGCCGCCCCAGCACGAACACGTCCTCCGCGCCGTCCAGGACGCCTCCGGACGGATCGTCCGACCCGTCCTGCCGTACCGGGTCGCGGTCCGGCCGCAGGATGTCCCGCACGATCATGGCGCACAGGAACAGCGTTCCGGCCAGGTGCAGCACGATGGCGAAGTGATAGCCGTCCTGCGGCAGCCCGTGCTTGTGGTTCGTCGTGACGTACACGAGGTACATCCAGATGCCGAGGAAGTACGCGACCTCGCACGCCTGCCAGATCAGGAAGTCACGCCAGCGCGGCCGGGCGAGCGCGGCGAGCGGGATCAGCCACAGGACGTACTGCGGCGAGTAGACCTTGTTGGTGAGGATGAAGGCGGCCACCACCAGGAACGCGAGCTGCGCGAAGCGTGGCCGGCGCGGCGCGGCCAGGGCCAGCCCGGCGATGCCGGCGCAGGCGGCGACCATCAGCACGATCGCGTACAGGTTGACGGCCTCCACGTCGATGCTGGCGCCCGCGCGCTGGGTGAGGACCAGCCAGAAGGACCCGAAGTCGATGTTCCGGTCCTGGCTGAAGACGTAGAACCGCTTCCAGCCCTCCGGCGCCAGCACCATCACGGGCAGGTTCACGGCCAGCCACGCCCCGGCCGTGCCGAGCAGCGCCACGGCGAATTCCCGCCATTTCCAGGCGCGCCAGCACAGCACCAGCACCGGTCCGAGCAGCAGGAACGGGTACAGCTTGGCCGCCGTTGCGAGGCCCAGCAGGATGCCGAAGGCCAGCGCCCGGCCCCGGCTCCACATCAGCATCGCGGCCGCGGTCAGGGCGAGGGCCAGCAGATCCCAGTTGATCGTCGCGGTCAGGACGAACGCGGGAGCGAGCGCCACCAGCAGCGCGTCCCACGGGCGGCGGCGATGCGTCCGCGCGACGCACACCACGAGCACGGCGGTGCAGACGAGCAGCATGCCCGCGTTGACCATCCAGTACATCTGCTGGCGGAACTGCATGTCGCTGCCGCCCGGCGTCAGCCATGCCGCGACCTGCATGAAGAGGCCCGTGAGTACCGGGTACTCCAGGTACTGCATGTCGCCCGCGAACCGGTCGAAGTACGGGATCAGCCCGTCGGAGAAGCCGCGCCCGACGAAGAGGTGCGGGATGTCCGAGTAGCACGCGTGCGTGTACTGCGATGCCGCCCCACGGAACCACGCCCAGTTGTAACAGGGCAGCTTCTGCACCATGCCCAGGGCGAACATCCCGATCGCCACGAGGGCGACCACCCGTACCGGGCTGAGGCGGCTGGTGCCGAGCTGTGCCCAACGGCCGACGGGGCCGCCGATCACCTCGCTGCCGGCTGCTGCGACCTCGTCCCGACGGGTGGGGCATACGACGGGCTGGGGCTCGGGGGCGCTCGTCTTCTGTGGGCTCGGCATGGGGGACATCCTGCCGTACGGCTCCGGGAACGCGGCGAGGGCCGCCGCACCGCTGTACGCACACGCTGTACGTACGGGGTACGACGGCCCTCACCGAGGTGCGGTGCCGCGCGGCGGCGCTAGCCTCCCACGCCGCCCCACCAGCCTCCGCCGCCACCGTTGCCGTTGCCGTTGCCGCCGGTGGTGCTGGTCGGCGTCGACGTGGTGTCGCCGCCGCCTTCGGTGGTCGTTCCGCCCTCCGTGACCCCGCCGTCGGTGGTACCTCCGGAGTCGGTCGTGCCCTCCGTGTCGCCGCCTCCGCCGCCGTTCTGGCCGCCGCTGTCCGTGGCGCAGTCCCAGTCGAGGGGGCCGCAGGTCTTGCCCGGCTTGGGGTCCTTGGACTCCTCGTCCTTGTCCTTGTCCTTCGTCTCGGACGCGCTCGGGGACGGGCTCGTCGACTCCGTCGGGCTCTCCGACACCGTCTCGGTCGGCGTCGGCTCGGGGCTCTTCGCGCCACCGCCGTACACCGGCTCGGCGTCCAGGGGCTCCGGCTCGGGGAACTTCTTCACCGGCTGTCCCTTGAGCGCCGTGGACATGTACGACTGCCAGATGGACGACGGGAACGACGAACCGTGGATCTTCTGGCGGCCACCCGTGCCGAACATCTCCAGGAACTTCCGGTTCTTGTTCGACGCGTCGTCGTCGAGGCGGTACATGTCGATCGCCGTCGAGAGCTGCGGGGTGTACCCGACGAACCAGGCCGACTTGTTGCCGTCCGTCGTACCCGTCTTGCCGGCGACCGGACGGCCCGGGATCCGAGCGTTCTTTCCGGTGCCCTTCTCGACGACGTCCACGAGGACGTCGGTGATGTTGCTGGAGACGGCGCTGGAGAAGGCGCGCTTCGCCTTGACCTCGTGCTTGAAAACGACGTCCCCACCCTTCTTGACCTCGGTGACGGAGTACGGGTCGCGCTGCTCGCCGTTGGCGGCGAAGGTGCTGTAGGCGCTCGCCATGCGGATGGCGCTGGGGTCGGAGATACCGATCGAGAACGACGGCACTTCGCCCGGCGCGAGGCTGCTCTCCAGGAGACCGGCTTCGATGGCCGTCTCGCGGACCTTGTCGATGCCGATGTCCATGCCGAGCTGCACGAACGGCGAGTTGGCGGAATGGATCATCGCTTCACGGAGGTTGATGTCCTTGTAGTTCTCGTCACCGTCGTTGACCTGCAGCCACTCCTTGCCCTCCTCGTTCTGCCAGACGGTGCCGTCGTAGTTCTTGATCTTCAGCTTGTTCTTGCCGCTGTAGATCGCGGTGTCCGGGTCGATGCGGGTGCGGTCCTCCAGCTCTTGGACCTTGCCCTTGTTCGGATCCCGGACGCCGATCTCCATGCCCGCCGCGAGGACGAACGGTTTGAAGGTCGAGCCGACCTGGGCGCCGGTCTGGTCCGCGTTGTTGGTGAAGTGCTTGGTCGCGTCGGTGCCGCCGTAGACGGCGACGATGGCCCCGGTCGTCGGATCGACCGAGGCGCCGCCGAACTGGACATGCGTGTCCGTCTCGGGCCGCTTCTTGGGGTCGATGTGCTCTTCGTAGACCTTCTTCACCGACTGTTCGAGCGCGTCGACCTTGGGCTTCTCGAAAGTCGTGTAGATCTCGTAGCCGCCGTGGGAGAGCATCTCAGCCGTGATGCCCTGGTCGTTGTTGTTGATGAAGTAGGCCTTGGCCAGGTCCACCAGGTAGCCGATCTGTCCGCCGAGCTGGGCCTGCTTCTTCGGCGGGTCGGGCATCGGGAAGGTCTTGGTGGCGTTGGCGTACTCGGCGTCGGTGAGGTGGCCGTCGTTCCGCATCTCGCCGAGGATCCACTTCCAGCGCTTGATCGCCCGCTCTGTGTTGTCCTTGGCGTTGGCGCCGGGATCGATCTCCGGAGCGCCGGCCGGGTCGTAGTAGGTGGCGCCCTTCAGCAGCGAGGCGAGGAACGCGCACTCGCTGGCGCTGAGGTTCTTGGCCTCCTTGCCGTAATACGTCCGCGCTGCTGCCTGAATCCCGTAGGCACCCCGCCCGAAGTACGAGGTGTTCAGATAGCCGGCCATGATCTCGTCTTTGGTGAGCTCGTTGTTCACCTTGATGGAGATGAAGAGCTCCTGGACCTTCCGGTCCAGCGTCTGGGCCTGGTTGTTCAGACGGTTGTTCTTGACGTACTGCTGGGTGATGGTGGAGCCGCCCTGGGTCTGTCCGCCCGTGGCCATCTTGAACACGGCGCGGGCGATGCCCATGGGGTCGATACCCGCGTCGTCGCGGAAGGTCTTGTTCTCCGCCGAGATCACCGCGTTCTGCATGTCCAGCGGGATGTCGCCGATGCCGATGATCTGGCGGTTCACCTCACCACCGGTCGCGGCCATCTGCGTCTTGTCGGCCCAGTAGTAGACGTTGTTCTGCGCCGTCGCGGCCTTGTCCGGCTCCGGCAGTCCCACCGTGGCGTACGCGTACGTCGCCGCGCCCATCAGGCCGCCCATGAACGCGAGGAACAGCCCGGTGATGAGCTTCCAGGACGGCACCCAGCGGCGCCAGCCGTACTTGTCGTAACGCGGGTAGTCGATCAGCCGCTTCTTGCCGGGCCCGGCCGCGCGGCCACCGCCCCCGCGCCCACCTGCTGCGCGGCCGCCGCCACCGTGCCCGCGGCCACGGCCGCCACGCTGGGCGGCCCGCCGAGCCTCGGCCCGACCGCCGTAAGCAGGGGTCTCGCCGTACTGTTCGGAAGGGGACCCTGTACTGACATCACGCGCCCGGGCCGACCTGCGGCCGGAAGGCTGCTGTGCAGCTCGCCGGGCCGCGGCACGGCCGCCACCCTGCGGCTGCGGCGGTTTGCGACGGTGCTCGCTCATCGAACGACTACTCCTCGGGCAGGCGAGTACGCCTGGAAGCGGCAGCTGAGTTCCGGTCCCCCCGAAATGGCTCGGACAAGCCCACCGGGCTCGTCCGCCATGCACCCACGACGAGGACGTCCCCCGACGTCACATGGTTCCCGGTGGTGTGCATGCCGCACAGACTACGCACGGCCAAAACCTCCCTTGAGCCGAAGTTCACCCCAAATCCGGCAACTCGCTTACTGCGAATTGAGGATGTGACGCCGTTCACGACCGCCCCACTTGTCGGCACCGGACCGCCGTTCTATCGTCGGGATGTATCGAGCCGATACATCAGGACGGCATAACGAGCGGCGGCACGGAGGAGGAAGCAGCTCATGAGCAGGCGCTCCGGCATCCTCGAGTTCGCCGTCCTGGGTCTGCTCCGGGAAGCTCCGATGCACGGGTACGAGCTGCGCAAGCGGCTCAACACGTCGCTGGGCATCTTCCGCGCCTTCAGCTACGGCACGCTCTACCCCTGCCTCAAGACGCTGGTCGCCAACGGCTGGCTGATCGAGGAGCCGGGCAGCGCCCCGGAGGACGCCCTCGCCGCTTCCCTCTCGGGACGACGCGCGAAGATCGTCTACCGGTTGACCGCGGAAGGTAAGGAGCACTTCGAGGAACTCCTGTCCCACTCGGGTCCGGACTCCTGGGAGGACGAGCACTTCGCGGCTCGCTTCGCCTTCTTCGGCCAGACGGAGCGCGAGGTGCGGATGCGGGTCCTGGAAGGCCGCCGCAGCCGCCTCGAGGAGCGCCTGGAGAAGATGCGCGCCTCGCTCGCCCGTACGCGGGAGCGCCTGGACGACTACACGCTCGAACTGCAGCGCCACGGCATGGAGTCCGTGGAGCGTGAGGTGCGCTGGCTGAACGAGCTCATCGAGAGCGAGCGGGCCGGGCGGGATCAGCGACGGTCCGGCTCGGACGGCGCGGCCACCTCCGACGGGCCCGCCGGGCGGAACAGCACATCTGGAGAGACGGGCGGCCTGCCCCGGCACGGGGGCAGTACCCGGCCGGATCCGTCCGACGACACCACCAAGTGAGTCCCTGCGCACCCGCAGGGACTTGTCGAGAACAAACAGGGAGCAACCGGAATGGGTTCGGTTCGCGTAGCCATCGTCGGCGTGGGCAACTGCGCCGCCTCGCTGGTGCAGGGCGTCGAGTACTACAAGGACGCCGACCCGGCGAGCAAGGTGCCGGGACTGATGCACGTCCAGTTCGGCGACTACCACGTGCGGGACGTCGAGTTCGTCGCCGCCTTCGACGTGGACGCGAAGAAGGTGGGTCTCGACCTCGCCGACGCCATCGGCGCCAGCGAGAACAACACCATCAAGATCTGCGATGTGCCGAGCACCGGTGTGAAGGTCCAGCGCGGCCACACCCTCGACGGTCTGGGCAAGTACTACCGCCAGACCATCGAGGAGTCCGCCGAGGCGCCGGTCGACGTCGTCCAGGTCCTCAAGGACAAGCAGGTCGACGTCCTGGTCTGTTACCTGCCCGTCGGCTCCGAGGACGCGGCGAAGTTCTACGCCCAGTGCGCCATCGACGCCAAGGTCGCGTTCGTCAACGCCCTCCCGGTCTTCATCGCCGGCACCAAGGAGTGGGCCGACAAGTTCACCGAGGCGGGCGTCCCGATCGTCGGCGACGACATCAAGTCGCAGGTCGGCGCCACCATCACGCACCGCGTCATGGCGAAGCTGTTCGAGGACCGGGGCGTCATCCTGGACCGCACGATGCAGCTGAACGTCGGCGGCAACATGGACTTCAAGAACATGCTCGAGCGCGAGCGCCTGGAGTCCAAGAAGATCTCCAAGACGCAGGCCGTCACCTCCCAGATCCCCGACCGCGACCTGGGCGAGAACAACGTCCACATCGGCCCGTCCGACTACGTGGCCTGGCTCGACGACCGCAAGTGGGCGTACGTGCGCCTGGAGGGCCGGGCCTTCGGTGACGTCCCGCTGAACCTCGAGTACAAGCTCGAGGTGTGGGACTCCCCGAACTCCGCGGGCGTCATCATCGACGCGCTGCGCGCCGCGAAGATCGCCAAGGACCGGGGCATCGGCGGCCCGATCCTCTCCGCGTCCTCGTACTTCATGAAGTCCCCGCCGGTTCAGTACTTCGACGACGAGGCCCGCACGAGCGTCGAGAAGTTCATCAAGGGCGAGGTCGAGCGCTAAGCACCGGTCAAGAGCGCCCCGCTCTCGCGGCGTTGAGGTCCCCGTGGCGCAAGCCCGGGGACCTTCGCCGTATGTGACCCTTGCTGTCATGCCCGTCGTACGTGATCTGCGCGTACTCCTGCGCCTGACGAACTTCCGCCGCCTGCTCGCCGTACGACTCCTCTCCCAGTGCGCCGACGGCGTCTACCAGGTCGCCGTGGCGACCTATGTCGTCTTCTCACCGGAGAGGCAGGCCACCCCCGTCGACATCGCCTCCGCGATGGCGGTCCTGCTGTTGCCGTACTCCCTCATCGGGCCCTTCGCCGGGGTGCTGCTCGACCGCTGGCGGCGCCGCCAGGTCCTGCTGTACGGGAATCTGCTGCGCGCCGTGCTCGCCGCGGGCACCGCGCTCCTGATCCTGTCGTCCGTACCGGCCTGGCTCTTCTACGTCTCCGCGCTGTCCGTGACAGGGGTCAACCGCTTCGTCCTGGCGGGGCTGTCCGCCGCGCTGCCGCGCGTCGTCGACACCGACCGGCTCGTCATGGCCAACTCGCTCTCGCCGACCGCGGGCACGCTCGCCGCCACGGCGGGCGGCGGGCTGGCCTTCGCCGTACGGCTGGTCGCCGAAGGCTCCGACGCCCTGGTCGTGCTCCTGGGCGCCGCGATCTACCTGTCCTCCGCGCTCGCCTCCCTGCGCATGGGGCGCGAGCTGCTCGGCCCGGACCCGGACGTCGCCGTCCCCCGGATCGGCGCCGCCCTCGTCTCGACCGCTCGCGGCCTGTGGAGCGGGCTGCGGCATCTGGCGGAGCGCCACGCCGCCGCGCAGGCGCTGGCCGCTGTGACCCTGGCCCGGTTCTGCTACGGCGCGCTCACGGTGACCGTGCTGATGCTCAGCCGCTACGCCTGGACGACCAGCGAATCCGAAGGGCTGGCCCTGCTGGGCCTCGCGGTCGTGGTCTCGGGTGCCGGCTTCTTCACCGCCGCGGTGATCACCCCGTGGGCAGCCGAGAAGCTCGGGACCGGCGGCTGGATGGCGGTCTGCGCCGGCTCCGCGGCCGTCCTGGAGCCCGCCCTGGGGCTTCCTTTCTCACCGGTGACCGTCATGATCGCCGCCTATGTCCTCGGGCTCATCACCCAGGCCACGAAGATCTCCACGGACACGGTCGTCCAGAAGTCCGTGGACGACGCCTACCGGGGCCGGGTCTTCGCCCTGTACGACATGCTGTTCAACGTCGCGTTCGTCGCGGCCGCCGGCGTGGCCGCGCTGATGCTGCCG
Organism: Streptomyces sp. TRM64462; assembly: GCF_013362995.1. Lineage (GTDB taxonomy): Bacteria > Actinomycetota > Actinomycetes > Streptomycetales > Streptomycetaceae > Streptomyces. Next base: position 76,496 of record NZ_JABWDV010000394.1, read on the forward strand.
CCGGACGGCCGCTCCGTGCACCTCATCGTCACCGTCGCGGTGCTGTACGCCCTCTCCGCCACGGCACTGGCCCGGTGGCGCCCCTGACAGAACGGGCGGGGCGGTGTTTCACGTGAAACACCGCCCCGCCCTCGTGGACGATCCGCTGTCCCCGGTGTCATGTTTCACGTGAAACATGAGGCGTCGCGGGCTCGGTCCGGTCTCAGCTCTGAGCCGCCCACCACTCCTTGAGCGCGGCCACCGCCGCGTCGTGCTCCATCGGGCCGTTCTCCAGCCTCAGCTCCAGCAGGAACTTGTAGGCACGGCCGACGTCGGGTCCGGGACGGATCCCGAGGACTTCCTGGATCTGGTTGCCGTCGAGGTCGGGGCGGATCGCGTCCAGCTCCTCCTGCTCCTGGAGCTGCGCGATACGGGCCTCCAGGCCGTCGTAGGCGCGGGACAGCGCACCGGCCTTGCGCTTGTTGCGCGTCGTGCAGTCGGAGCGCGTCAGCTTGTGGAGCCGGGTCAGCAGAGGTCCGGCGTCCCGCACATAGCGGCGCACGGCGGAGTCGGTCCATTCACCGGCGCCGTAGCCGTGGAAGCGAAGATGGAGCTCCACCAGCCGCGACACGTCCTTGACCAGGTCGTTCGAGTACTTGAGCGCGGTCATGCGCCTCTTGGTCATCTTCGCCCCGACCACCTCATGGTGGTGGAAGGACACCCGGCCGTCCGGTTCGAAGCGCCGGGTCCGGGGCTTGCCGATGTCGTGCAGGAGCGCCGCCAGACGGAGCACCAGGTCGGGCCCGTCCTCCTCCAGGTCGATCGCCTGCTCCAGCACGGTCAGCGAGTGCTCGTAGACGTCCTTGTGCCGGTGGTGCTCATCGCTCTCCAGGCGCAGCGCGGGCAGCTCTGGCAGCACCCGGTCCGCGAGGCCGGTGTCCACCAGGAGCGCCAGGCCCTTGCGCGGGTGCGCGGAGAGCAGCAGCTTGTTCAGCTCGTCCCGCACACGCTCGGCGGAGACGATGTCGAGCCGGGCGGCCATCTCGTTCATCGCCGAGACGACCTCGGGAGCCACCTCGAAGTCGAGCTGCGCGGCGAAGCGGGCCGCGCGCATCATCCGGAGCGGGTCGTCGGAGAAGGACTCCTGCGGAGTGCCCGGTGTCCGCAGGATCCGCTGCGCGAGATCCTCGAGGCCGCCGTGAGGGTCGACGAACTCCTTCTCGGGCAGCGCGACCGCCATCGCGTTGACGGTGAAGTCGCGCCGTACGAGGTCCTCCTCGATGGAGTCGCCGTAGGAGACCTCGGGCTTACGGGAGGTGCGGTCGTACGCCTCGGAGCGGTACGTCGTGATCTCGATCTGGTAGCGCTGCACAGCGTCTCCGACGCGGGCGTCCTTCTGCGCCCCCACCGTGCCGAACGCGATGCCGACCTCCCACACCGCATCGGCCCATGGCCGGACGATCTTCAGTACGTCCTCAGGGCGGGCGTCCGTGGTGAAGTCCAGATCGTTGCCGAGCCTGCCGAGCAGGGCGTCCCTGACCGATCCGCCGACCAGCGCCAGGCGGAAGCCGGCGTCCTGGAAACGGCGGGCGAGATCGTCGGCCACGGGGGACACGCGCAGCAGCTCACTGACCGCGCGGCGTTGCACCTGGCTCAGGGCAGTCGGGTTGTCTTCATTGGCGTTCGGCACAACAGAACAGGGTACGTGGCCCGGACCGGGGCGGCGTCCTTGATTTTTCGCGGCCTCCGGTACTCTCCCTCGATCTTGTGGAGCGCATCCGCAGCACTTAGGCGCGGCGCGTCTCGTTACCATGCGTGGACGCAGGAACCGGGCAAGGACCGGCGGCAACAGACGACGAGGGACGGACGAGCGCGTGGCCGAGGCGGCAGACTTCCAGAGCAACCGTCGCTCTCCTGCCCGCCGGTGGGTGCGCCGCGCTGCCGTCGCCGTCGCCGGCGTGCCGCTGCTGGTGGGGCTGCTCCGGTTGCCCGCCGGGCCGGCCGCTGCCGCCGACGAGCCTTCCGGATCCCGCACGGTGGATGTGGCGCTGAACACCATCGCGCCCAGCGCGCCCGTGAAGGGCGACACCCTCACGCTGAGCGGCACCGTGACGAACAAGAGCAAGCGGACGGTGAACGACGCGCAGATCGACGTACGCCTCGGTGACCGGCTGTCCAGCCGCGGGGCCATCGAGGACGCCGCGCGGCGCACCGGCTTCTCGCAGGAGAAGGACGGCGGGGCCCTCGGCGGCCCGTACACCGTGAAGATCCCGAAGATCCCCGCGGGGATCAGCAAGGACTTCACTCTCGCCGTCCCCGTCGACAAGCTCGGCCTCGACGAGGACGGTGTCTATCAGCTCGGGGTGTCCCTGTCCGGGAAGCTCTCCGGCAACACGTACGGGCAGGTGCTCGGTGTCGAGCGGACGTTCCTGCCCTGGCAGCCCGACGCCACACGGAACAAGACGCAGATCACCATGCTGTGGCCGCTGATCTCCTCGGCCCACCTGTCCGCGGAGACCGGCTCCGACGACCAGCAGACCCCCGTCTTCGAGAGCGAGGACGACCTTGTCGCCGAGCTCGGTCCGGGCGGCCGGCTGGAGCGGCTGGTCGCGTTCGGCGCCGAGCTGCCCGTCACCTGGGTGATCGACCCGGACCTGCTGGCCACGGTCGACGCGATGACCCGCAGCTACCGGGTCAGGAGCGGCGACACGACCGTCGCGGGCAAGAACCAGGCCGTCGCCAAGCGATGGCTCAACGCCCTCGACAAGGCCGTCCAGGGCGACAAGGTGGTCGCCCTGCCGTACGGGGACCCGGACCTGGCATCCCTGGCCCACCGGGGCAAGCACGTCTCCGGCTCCCTCAGCCATCTGCGGCCCGCGACCCAGGTCTCCGAGTCCACCGTCGAGACGGTCCTCCACGTGAAACCGTCCGTCGACTTCTCCTGGCCCGTGGAGGGGGCGGTCGACCCGTCGATCGTCGACGTCGCCACGTCGGCCGGCGCCGACAAGGTGATCACGCGCAGCGACAGCATGCGGGAGGACCTCCCGTACACGCCCAACGCGGCCCGGCCCATCGGTGGCGGCACGACCGCCGTGGTGTCCGACGCCACCCTGTCCACAGCCTTCGAAGGCGACATGAGCCGGGCGGACACGTCGGCGCCGGCCGTGCAGCGGTTCCTGGCGCACACGCTGGCCGTCACCCAGGAGCAGCCGGGCAACGCACGCAGCATCGTGATCGCCCCGCAGCGGATGCCGACGGCGTCCCAGGCCCAGTCGATGGCGACCGCACTCGGCGCGCTCACGGCCCAGCGCTGGTCCCAGCCCGGTGATCTGATCGCCGCCGCCGCGGCCAAGCCCGACCCCAAGGCCACCACCCACGTCCCCGGCTCCGGAAAGTACCCAAAGCGGCTGCGGCAGAAGGAACTGCCCGTCGAGGCGTTCCAGCAGATCAAGACCACCCAGGAAGCCCTCGACAACTTCAAGGTCATCCTCACCGCCGCCCACCGCGTGGTGACGCCGTTCGGCAACGCCGTCAACCGCGAGATGTCGACGTCCTGGCGCGGCCGCCCGGCCGAGGCCGCCGCGTACGCGACGGGGGTGCAGGCCCATCTCAAGGACCTCACCAACGAGGTACAGCTGATCAAGAAGTCGGATCTCACGCTGTCCGGGCGCAGCGCGACGATCCCGGTGACCGTCCAGAACAAGCTCGTGCAGGGCGTCGACCATCTGGTGCTGCGCCTGGAGTCGTCGAAGCCGACGCGTCTGAAGCTCAACGACGACAAGGCCGTCGCCGAGCTGCCGGTGCGGATCGAGGGCGGGCACAGCCAGTCCGTGAAGTTCACGGCCTCCGCGAACGCCAACGGCCCGGTCACGATGACGGCACGGCTGTTCACGGAGGACGGGCGCCCCTACGGGCAGCCGATGCAGTTCACGGTAAAGGTCTCAGAGATCACCTCGACCGTGATGCTCGTCATCGCGGGAGGTGTCCTGCTCCTCGTCCTCGCGGGTGTCAGGATGTACAGCCAGCGCAAGCGCGCCGCGGCTCGGGAGGGCGCGGAGGACGGCGACCAGGACACCGCCGAGCGCGAGGACGCCGCCGAGGACGTGGACACCGAGCCGTCGGTCGCGGAGAGCGACGACCCGGTGCAGCCGAGTGACCCGGCGGTGGACACCGGACCGCAAAGCGCAGGCCCCTCGGGCCCGGGTGAGAAAGTGGACCGTTGAGCGATGTCGTGGCCGGTCGGCCGGGGACGATGAGGTGGGGTAACCATGAACGCGCCGTACGACGGTGACCGCGGCCCGGGCACGGGCGGCGACACCGCGCCTTCGGGCGGCACACCGCACGCACCCGTGCCGGGGCAGGTGCCACCCGCCGACCCACCGCCCCCGCAGGACCCCTACGTCCAGGACGCCTACGCCCACGACCCGTACCGGGCACAGGACCTGTCCGCGCAGGACCCGGTCGGCGAGGCCCTGTACGACCGTGCGGCTCACCCCCCGCCCCCGCCCGGCACGTACGAGGAACCCCGCCCGCTCTACCAGCAGCCCGCCGCACCCCAGCACGCCCCGGACCCGCGGGTGTGGGCCCAGACGCCGCCGCCCGAGCCCGACGGCCCGTCCCGGCACCTCCCGTACGGCGACGACGCCCGTACCGTCCAGTTCACGGGCGTCGACGACCTGGTGACCCATGCCGCCGACGAGAAGCCGGCCGCCGACGCCTTCGCGCACCTGTACCAGGACCAGCAGGTCCAGGGGCAGCCCACGGCCACGGCGCCCGCCGCCGTACCGGAGCCGGCCGAAGAGGCACCGCTCCCGCCGCCGAAGAAGTCCGGCAGACGGGCGTCGGGCCTGCTCAAGTCGAGCGCGGTGATGGCCGCCGGCACCCTCGTGTCCCGGCTCACCGGCTTCCTCCGCACCCTCGTCATCACCGGTGCCCTCGGCGCCGCGACCCTCGGTGACGCGTACACCGTCGCGTACACGCTGCCGACGATGATCTACATCCTGACGGTCGGCGGCGGTCTCAACTCCGTCTTCGTCCCGCAGCTCGTCCGCTCGATGAAGAACGACGAGGACGGCGGCGAGGCCTTCGCCAACCGGCTGCTGACGCTCGTCATGGTGGCGCTCGGCGCCATCGTCGCCGTCGCGGTGTTCATCGCGCCGCTCCTGATCCACGCGATGTCCCCGACCATCGCCAACGACCCCGACGCCAACAGCGTCGCCGTGACCTTCGCCCGCTTCTGTCTGCCCACGATCTTCTTCATGGGTGTGCACGTGGTGATGGGTCAGATCCTCAATGCCCGCGGCAAGTTCGGCGCGATGATGTGGACCCCGGTCCTCAACAACATCGTCATGATGACGACGTTCGGCCTGTTCATCTGGGTGTACGGCGCGTACTCCGAGACGAAGATGGGCGTGGACGTCATCCCCGACGAGGGTGTCCGGCTCCTCGGCATCGGCACGCTGCTCGGTCTGGTCGTCCAGGCCCTCGCGATGATCCCGTACCTGCGCGAGGCCGGCTTCCGTTTCCGGCCCCGCTTCGACTGGAAGGGCCAGGGGCTCGGCAAGACGGTCAAGCTCGCCAAGTGGACCGTCCTGTTCGTCCTCGCCAACCAGGCGGGCGTCGTGGTCGTCACCCAGCTCGCCACGGCGGCAGGCAAGGCCTCCGGCACCGGCGGCGCCGGCATCCTCGCCTACTCCAACGCCCAGCTCATCTGGGGCATGCCGCAGGCCATCATCACGGTCTCCGTCATGGCAGCTCTGCTCCCCCGCATCTCCCGCGCCGCCCACGACAACGACCCGGGCGCCGTCCGCGACGACATCTCGCAGGGCCTGCGCAACTCGGCCGTCGCCATCGTCCCCGTCGCCTTCGGGTTCCTGGCGCTGGGCGTCCCGATGTGCACCCTGCTGTACGCGTCCAGCGGCCTCGAGGCGGCCACCGGTATGGGCTTCATCCTCATGGCGTTCGGCCTCGGCCTCATCCCGTACTCGGTGCAGTACGTCGTCCTGCGCGGCTTCTACGCGTACGAGGACACGCGCACGCCCTTCTACAACACGGTGATCGTGGCGGCGGTCAACGCCGCCGCGTCCGCGGTCTGCTACGTCCTCCTCCCGGCCCGCTGGGCCGTCGTCGGCATGGCCGCGTCGTACGGACTGGCGTACATGGTCGGTGTCGGCGTCGCCTGGCGGCGGCTGCGCAACCGGCTCGGCGGCGACCTCGACGGCGCGCACGTCATCCGTACGTACGCCCGCCTCTGCATGGCGTCGCTCCCCGCCGCGCTGCTCGCCGGCGCCGTCGGCTTCGGCACCCTCTCCCTGCTCGGCAAGGACGCCCTGAGCTCGCTCGTCGCCCTCCTGGCCGGTGGCGTCGTCCTGCTCGCGGTGTTCTACGCGGCGGCCAGGAAGATGCGCATCGAGGAGCTCAACGCCATGGTGGGCATGGTGCGCGGCCGTCTGGGCCGCTAGAACAAGCGGCTGTAGCACAACCATCGCCGGCCATCGCGTGTCGTGCACAGCGGCGGACTGTGGGCACAATTGGCATGGCTGTTGGATATGGCGCATCGGATGGGGAGGCAGGAACGACGGTGGCGGAACGTAGCACGGCTGCCGTCGACGTGGCCGACAACAGCGGTGACGACCCGCTGACCGCCAAGGCGGACGCGACCACGGCCGACGGCGCGGCGGAGAAGCAGGATGCGGCGGACACGTCCGCCCGGACCACGGACGGCGAACGAGAAGCCGAGGAACAGCCCGCCATCACGACACCCGAACTGCACAGCGGCCACAAGCTGGCCCGGCGCTACCGGCTCGAGGAGTGCGTCACCCGTCTGGACGGTTTCAGCAGTTGGCGCGCCGTCGACGAGAAGCTGCGCCGCGCCGTCGGCATCCATGTCCTGCCCGCCGACCACCCCCGGGCCCGTTCGGTGCTGGCGGCGGCACGCTCCGCCGCCCTTCTGGGAGATCCCAGGTTCGTTCAGGTCCTGGACGCGGTCGAGGAGAACGACCTCGTCTACGTCGTGCACGAATGGCTGCCGGACGCCACGGAACTGACGACGCTGCTCGCCGCCGGCCCCTTGGAGCCGTACGACGCCTACCAGCTCGTCAGCCAGGTGTCCCAGGCCATGGCCGCAGCCCACCGCGAAGGCCTCGCCCATCTGCGGCTCACGCCCAGCGCCGTGCTGCGCACCTCTACCGGGCAGTACCGCATCCGCGGGCTCGCCGTGAACGCCGCCCTGCGCGGCATCCGCGCCGAGCGGCCGCAGCGCACCGACACCGAGTCGATCGGCGCCCTGCTGTACGCGGCACTCACCCAGCGGTGGCCGTACGAGAACGACGCCCACGGCCTGTCCGGGCTGCCCAAGGGCGTCGGCCTGATCGCCCCGGACCAGGTGCGGGCCGGTATCCACCGAGGGCTCTCGGAGCTCGCCATGCGCGCGCTGGCCAACGACGGCGCGACCGCGTCCCGGCAGGAACCCGCCTGCGCCACGCCCGACGAGCTGGCCAAGGCGGTCGCCGCGATGCCGCGCATCCGCCCGCCGGAGCCCGCGTTCCCGCCCCCGTCGGACTACCAGCGCACGACGTACCAGCAGGGCACGTACGGCCGGCCGCAGCAGCACCCGGGCGCCGTACCCACCCAGGCCGTCCCGATGCCGCCCCCGCCCCTGCAGAGCCGCACCGGCAAGGCCCTGAAGTGGGCGGTGTCCGCGCTCCTGATCGCCGCACTCGGCCTCGGAAGCTGGCAGATCGCCGACAGGCTCCTCGACAAGGACACCGCGCAGAACGAGCCCGGCTCCGGTCAGACGGCGGATCCCGGCGGCAGCGACGACAAGAAGCCCAAGGCACCCGTCGTTCTGCCCATCCAGGACGCCAAGGAGTACGCACCGGACAACAAACCGCAGAATGCCGCCGAGGTCGACCTGACCTACGACGACGACGACGGCAGCTACTGGCGAACGAAGTACTACTATGACGGCCCGGAACTGGAACCGACGGTCAAGCGTGGCGTCGGCATCGTCTATGACCTCGGCTCCGAAAAAGAGGTGACCGCCGCCTCGATAGGCCTGCGCCACGGGGGCGACCACACCACCATCACGCTGTACGCCGTCGACGCACTGTCCCCTTCCGGCTCTGTCGACGGCATGCAGAAGATCGCATCCGGGCGGACCAACGGCACCACCCTTCAGCTCTCCACCGACAAGCCGGTGAAGAGCCGGTACGTGCTTCTCTGGATGACGGCCATGCCTTACTCCGGTCAGGACGGCTACAGCAGCGAGGGCTATAAGCAGGGAATCACCGACGTGAAGTTCACCGGCTGACAGAAGGACGTGGGGAGGGGCTCACCGTTGGACGCTGCCGAACTACGGGGCACCACCGACCAGGAGCTGCTCGCTCGGCATGTCGCCGGCGATCCGGACGCCTTCGGGGAGCTTGTCCGCCGACACCGTGACCGGCTCTGGGCCGTCGCCCTCCGCACGCTGGGGGACCGCGAGGAGGCCGCAGACGCGGTTCAGGACGCGCTCGTCTCCGCCTTCCGGGCCGCCCACACCTTCCGCGGCCAGTCCGCCGTGACCACCTGGCTGCACCGCATCACCGTCAACGCGTGCCTGGACCGGGCGCGCAAGGCTGCCACCCGCAAGACCTCGCCGGTGGAGGACACGGAGCGGTTGGATCAACTGCTGGAGCCGCACGAGTCGGCGGAGGCGCCCGCCGAGCGTGAGGATCTGCACCGGGAGCTGCTGGCCGCACTGGCCAAGCTGCCCGCCGATCAGCGAGCCGCACTGGTCCTGGTCGACATGCAGGGCTATCCCGTCGCTGAGGCCGCTCGCATCCTCGACGTACCGACCGGGACAGTGAAGAGCCGCTGTGCGCGGGGCAGGGCCAGACTGCTTCCCATGCTCACTCATCTGCGTGGTGATACGGGGGGTAAGGGCGAGCTCGGAGGGGGAAGGAACCGGACGCCAGGGACATCCGTCCCACCTGCGTCGGGAGCACATGATGCAGGACCGCATGATCCTGCTGCTGTGAAGGGCGGAGGTGGACGCGCGTGACATCCACGGCCGACACGACTCAGCACCCTGAGATCTCGGAGATCTCCGACCTCACCGAGGGGATCCTGCCCCCGTCCCGTACGGCCGACGTGCGGCGTCACCTGGACACGTGCCCTCTCTGCGCCGATGTGCGCACCTCTCTGGAGGAGATCCGCGGGCTGCTCGGCACGCTTCCGGGCCCAGTCCGTATGCCCGCCGACATCGCGGAGCGGATCGACGCCGCACTCGCCGCGGAAGCGCTGCTCGACGCCACAGCGCCGCAGGACGCCGCCGATGTTTCACGTGAAACCGTGGCGCCCGCGCCCAGGCCGCCGGCGGTCGGCGTCACCAGCGAGCCCCGGAGCCCGGCCCCCGCGGACACGCCCGGCGGGCGCCCACCGGGCCGCTCCTCCGCCGCGGATGCGCCCGGCGGGCGCCCACCGGGCCGCTCCTCCGCCGCGACGGGGCCCGGCCGGAGACCGTCCGTGCGGCGGCGCAGGCGCACGATCCTCAGCGCGGTGTGCGGCCTGGCGGCCGTCGGTCTGGGCGTCGTCCTGTTCCAGGGCCTCAGCCCCACCGGGGACGAGCCGACGGCGCAGAAGGCCGACACGGCGATCAGCGAAAGCCAGGCTGTCCGGTTCTCGGGGCACGACGTCGCCGACAAGGTCCGGGCTCTCCTCGCCGCCGACCAGGGCACCAAGTCGCCTCGGATGCAGCCCGGCGTCGAGAGGGAGTCGGTGGACCCGGGCCATACGCTGCGATCCACCGAGGTCCAGGTGCCGCCCTGCGTGCAGCAGGGCATCGGGCGCACCGAGCAGCCGCTGGCCGGGGAGCTCGGTGACTTCCGGGGACGGCCCGCCTATCTGGTGGTGCTGCCCCGCCCCGGCGCCGACACACAGGTCGATGTCTACATCGTGGACACGTCCTGTGCGACGTCTCCCGCAGGCAACAGCCCTGCGGACGTGCTGCTCAAGCAGACCTACCCCCGTACCTGACGGACGCGCCCCGGAGCCACTCGGACACAGCGGGAATGCATGCCCCTTAGGATCCGTTGGGTGGGGTGAGAGTTCTTGACCCGGCCCCGGTAGGCAGTAGGCAGTCTGCAGAGACGAGGAAGAAACCCGTGAGCGACGTCCGCAACGTGATCATCATTGGCTCCGGGCCCGCCGGTTACACGGCAGCGCTCTACACGGCGCGCGCGTCGCTGAAGCCGCTGGTCTTCGAAGGAGCCGTCACCGCCGGTGGCGCCCTCATGAACACGACCGACGTGGAGAACTTCCCCGGATTCCGTGACGGCATCATGGGCCCCGACCTCATGGACAACATGCGGGCCCAGGCCGAGCGCTTCGGCGCCGAGCTCGTCCCGGACGATGTCGTCTCCGTCGACCTCACCGGCGACATCAAGACCGTCACGGACACCGCCGGCACTGTGCACCGGGCCAAGGCGGTCATCGTGACGACGGGCTCCCAGCACCGCAAGCTCGGTCTGCCGAACGAGGACGCGCTCTCCGGGCGCGGCGTCTCCTGGTGCGCGACCTGCGACGGCTTCTTCTTCAAGGACCAGGACATCGCGGTGGTCGGCGGTGGCGACACCGCCATGGAGGAGGCGACCTTCCTGTCGCGCTTCGCCAAGTCCGTGACGGTGGTGCACCGCCGGGACACCCTGCGGGCCTCCAAGGCCATGCAGGAACGGGCCTTCGCCGACCCGAAGATCTCGTTCGCCTGGGACAGCGAGGTCGCCGAGATCCATGGCGAGCAGAAGCTCACCGGCCTGACCCTCCGCAACACCAAGTCGGGCGAGACCTCGGAGCTTCCGGTGACCGGCCTGTTCATCGCCGTCGGCCACGACCCGCGCACCGAGCTGTTCAAGGGCCAGCTGGAGCTGGACGACGAGGGCTACCTGAAGGTTGACGCGCCGTCCACGCGCACCAACCTGACGGGTGTCTTCGCAGCAGGTGACGTCGTCGACCACACCTACCGCCAGGCCATCACGGCCGCCGGCACGGGCTGCTCGGCCGCGCTCGACGCCGAGCGCTTCCTGGCCGCGCTCGCCGACACGGAGAAGCTGGCCGAGCCCGAGAAGACGCCCGCAGTCTGATTCCGTTCCCCACCCAACACCCCACGAAGACGAAGGAGGCCGCCGTGGCCGGCGACCTGAAGAATGTGACCGACGCCTCGTTCGAGCAGGACGTCCTGAAGAGCGACAAGCCCGTACTGGTCGACTTCTGGGCGGCCTGGTGCGGTCCGTGCCGTCAGATCGCGCCGTCGCTGAAGGCGATCGCGGACGAGTACGGGGACCAGATCGAGGTCGTCAAGCTCAACATCGACGAGAACCCCGCCACGGCTGCCAAGTACGGCGTCATGTCGATCCCCACCCTGAACGTCTACCAGGGCGGTGAGGTCGCCAAGACGATCGTCGGCGCGAAGCCGAAGGCCGCGATCGTGCGCGACCTGGAGGGCTTCATCAGCACCGAGAACGCCACGGCCTGAGGCAGCTCCTGTTTCACGTGAAACGATGTTTCACGTGAAACACGAACGGCCCATCCCTTCGGGGGTGGGCCGTTTTCGTTTCCCCTACGTCATAGCGGACGCAGCGCGGGCTCCTTCTGTACGGCACCCAGCAGGCGGTCCAGGGCCAGCTCGACGTCTTCTTTCCACGACAGCGTGGAGCGCAGTTCCAGCCTGAGCCGCGGATAGGCGTGGTGAGGACGGACCGTCTTGAAGCCCACGGCGAGCAGATGGTCGGCCGGCAGGACACACGCCGGTTCCTTCCAGCGGGCGTCACCGAACGCCTCGATGGCCTTGAAGCCCCGGCGCAGCAGATCCTTGGCGACGGTCTGCACCATCACCCGGCCCAGCCCCTGCCCCTGGTGCCCCGGTGTGATCCAGGCCGTCATCAGCTGTACGGCATCGGAGGACACGGGGCTGGTGGGGAACGCCATGGACCGGGGCACATACGCGGGCGGCGCGTACAGCACGTACCCGACCGGCACCTCGTCCACGTAGACGACGCGGCCGCACGAACCCCAGTCGAGGAGAACGGCGGAGATCCACGCCTCCTTCTCCAGCTCCGGCGTACCCGCCTTTACCGCTGCTTCTCCGCTGACGGGGTCGAGCTCCCAGAAGACGCAGGTGCGGCAGCGCTTGGGGAGGTCCGGAAGGTTGTCCAACGTGAGCGGTACGAGCCGTCGCCCCATGAAGGCTGTTCCTCACTTCCTTCGCCTGCCGCGCCACGGGCGGCCGTGAGCGCGCTCCGTTCCCGGAGGAGACTGCCGATGAATCCGCCGACCACTCCGAGTCCCAGACCTGCGGTCAGCAGTTGGCCGCGGCTCACCTCGCGCATGGTCTGGCTCTCCCTCCACGATGGTTCGTGCGGATGCGCATACCCGAACGCATCGTATCGATCGGGTGATGACTCGCATACGGGAAAAGGTCAAAGGGCGGACCTCAATCCGATGAACACCGGAATGGAGATCCGCCCCTACGTCCTGGCCGTGTGCGGGATCAGTCCTCGCCGTCCGTGGTCGCCTCTTCGGACAGGCCCCGTTCCAGGACCCGCCCCGCATCGGGGGCGAGGGTGCCGAGGATCCGGTTCAGGTCCTCCATCGAGGCGAACTCGACAACGATCTTGCCCTTCTTCTGGCCGAGATCGACCTTCACCCGGGTCTCGAAGCGGTCCGAGAGGTGCGAGGCGAGCTCACCGAGTGCCGGAGACACCCGGCTGCCGGCCCGTGGGCCCTTCGCCTTCGGCGCCTTACGGGGCTCGGAGGCCATCAGCGTCACGATCTCCTCGACCGCGCGCACCGACAGGCCTTCGGCGACGATGCGATACGCCAGCTTGTCCTGCGCCTCCGGGTCGTCGACCGACAGCAGCGCCCGGGCGTGGCCGGCCGACAGGACCCCGGCCGCGACCCTGCGCTGCACGGGCGGCGACAGCCGCAGCAGGCGCAGTGTGTTGGAGACCTGGGGGCGGGACCGTCCGATCCGGTCCGCCAGCTGGTCATGAGTGCAGTTGAAGTCCCTCAGCAGCTGGTCGTAGGCGGCCGCCTCTTCCAGCGGGTTCAGCTGCGCCCGGTGGAGGTTCTCCAGGAGGGCGTCCAGCAGCAGCTTCTCGTCCTCGGTGGCGCGGACGATCGCCGGGATACGGTCCAGGCCGGCTTCGCGGCATGCCCTCCAGCGGCGCTCACCCATGATGAGCTCGTATCGCTCGGGGGCCACCTGCCGTACGACGACGGGCTGGAGCAGGCCTACCTCCTGGATGGAGGTCACCAGCTCGGCCAGCGCGTCTTCGTCGAAGACCTCACGAGGCTGGCGGGGGTTGGGGGTGATGGCGTCCAGCGGCAGCTCCGCGAAGTGCGCTCCCGCCGGCACCTCCGGGAGGGACTCGGCCTCGGTCTGCTCGGGCAGCGACAGACCACGGTCCTCCGGCACGGACGGTGCCTGGGGCAGTGTCGCCACCTTCGCGGCGGCCACGCCCCGTTCACCGGCGAGTACCGGAACCGCGCCGGGCGACGTGGATCCCGTCCCCACCGCAGGCGTCTGCCTCTCCTGAGGGGCGGCGGGGATCAGGGCACCCAGCCCACGCCCCAGCCCCCTACGTCGCTCTTTCACTGGATCCCCTCCGACATGCTGTGCTGACTGTGCTGATGCTGCTGGGCGCCCGGGTGGGCGTGCTGGGCGTCGTAGTGGACGCCGACTCCGCGCAGGGCGATCTCACGGGCGGCCTCCAGATAGGAGAGCGCACCGCTGGAACCCGGGTCGTAGGTGAGCACCGTCTGCCCGTAGCTCGGGGCCTCCGAGATCCGGACGGACCGCGGAATGCTGGTGCGCAGGACCTCGTCCCCGAAGTGGTTGCGCACCTCATCGGCGACCTGCGACGCGAGCCTGGTCCGGCCGTCGTACATGGTGAGCAGGATCGTCGACACATGGAGGCCGGGATTGAGGTGGCCCCGCACGAGGTCGACGTTCCGCAGCAGCTGACCGAGGCCCTCCAGCGCGTAGTACTCGCACTGGATGGGGATGAGCACCTCGGCGCCGGCCACCAGGGCGTTGACCGTGAGCAGACCCAGGGACGGCGGGCAGTCGATGAGGATGTAGTCCAGCGGCTGCTCGTACGCCTGGATCGCCCGCTGCAGTCGACTCTCCCGCGCCACCAGCGACACCAGCTCGATCTCCGCACCGGCGAGATCGATGGTGGCCGGGGCGCAGAAGAGGCCTTCGACGTCCTGGACGGGCTGGACCACATCGGAGAGCGGCTTGCTCTCCACCAGGACGTCGTAGATCGAGGGCACTTCGGCGTGGTGGTCGATACCGAGGGCCGTGGAGGCGTTGCCCTGAGGGTCGAGGTCGACCACCAGGACCCGTGCGCCGTGAAGGGCCAGCGAGGCCGCGAGGTTGACCGTCGTGGTCGTCTTCCCCACGCCGCCCTTCTGATTGGCGACGACCATGACGCGGGTGTGCTCGGGACGGGGGAGGCCTTCACCGGCCCGGCCCAGAGCCTGTACCGCCAGCTGGGCAGCCCTGCCGATGGGGGTGTCGTCCACCGGGGGGTGTGTTTCACGTGAAACATCGCCCCCGGGCGATTCGGTGCGGGGACCAGGGACCGGATCGGTCATCGGCCCCGCGATGTTGGCGTCGGACCGCAAGGATTCACTCTCCTCGGCTTCAGGCTCACGATGAACAGAGCCTGCCATGCTTTCGGGGTCGTGAACCAGCGAGGCCCGGGCTTCTGTGGAGGAATCCACTTCTGTGGACAACTCTGTAGCCCCTACGGGGGGCCTGCGGTGTCGTGGGGTGGCGGCAGCACGGCCGCGGCTGATGATTCCCTGCAGCAGTGAGCGACGTTTCACGTGAAACACGATGCACGCGCCGCAGGGTCAGGCCGTCACGACACTCCGAAATAGGTACGTATGAGGATCAAACCAAACGCCGGTCCGCCAGCCCTGTGACGGACCGCCGAGATGGCCTCAGCGTCGGCGCCGTGAGGTCCTGGCCGCCTTGGCCCGCTTTGCCGCGAACCTGACGCCGCCGGGGCTCTCCCCCACCTCGACCCGTACGACGGTCGACAGGGGGTCGACCACACCTTCGCCGACGTGCAGCACGGAGGTGCTGACGACGCCCAGCTTGCTGAGGGCGGCGCGGGCTGCCTGGATCTCCTCCTCGGCGGTGTCGCCCTTGAGGGCCAGCATCTCGCCGTACGGGCGCAGGAGCGGCACACCCCAACCGGCGAGCCGGTCGAGGGGTGCCACGGCACGGGCCGTTACGACATGGACGGGCGGCAGCTTGCCGAGCATCTCCTCGGCGCGACCGCGCGCGACGGTCACATGGTCCAGGCCGAGCAGCTCGACGACCTCCTGGAGGAAGTTCGTCCGGCGCAGCAGCGGCTCCAGCAGGGTGATCTTCAGGTCCGGACGCACCAGTGCCAGCGGGATACCGGGCAAGCCGGCGCCGGAGCCCACGTCGCAGACGGTGACACCCTCGGGCACGACCTCGGAGAGGACGGCGCAGTTCAGCAGATGCCTTTCCCACAGCCGTGGCACCTCACGGGGGCCGATCAGCCCACGCTTGACCCCCGCGTCCGCGAGCAACTCCGCGTAACGGACCGCCTCCGGGAAGAACTCACCGAAGACCGTCCGCGCCTCCTGGGGCGCAGGGGGAAGTTCCTCTGCCTCCGACACGGGAACCGTCCTTCCGTACCGCACTACCGCACTGGGTGGGTGGCTGACTATTCAGGCTGACAAAGATCGGCCCCGCCTGCGCACAGACGGGGCCGACACAACAAGAGGTCAGGCAGGGAGCACGACGACGAAGCGCTGCGGCTCCTCGCCCTCGGACTCGCTGCGCAGGCCGGCGGCGGCGACCGCGTCGTGCACGACCTTGCGCTCGAAGGGGCTCATCGGCTTGAGCTGCACCGGCTCGCCGGTGCTCTTGACCTCGTCCGCGGCCTTGACGCCCAGCTCGGTGAGCTCGGCGCGCTTACGGGCCCGGAAGCCGGCGATGTCCAGCATGAGACGGCTGCGGTCCCCGGTCTCCCGGTGCACGGCGAGACGCGTCAGCTCCTGCAGCGCCTCCAGCACCTCACCGTCGCGGCCCACGAGCTTCTGCAGGTCGCGGCTGGCCGCGTCGCTGATGATCGAGACCGCGGCGCGGTCCCCCTCGACGTCCATGTCGATGTCGCCGTCGAGGTCGGCGATGTCGAGCAGGCCCTCGAGGTAGTCAGCCGCGATCTCGCCCTCCTGCTCCAGGCGGGTCAGGGTGTCGCCACCCTCGGCGGCGGACGTGGTGCCTTCCGTCACGGATGGACTCCTTCTTACTTCTTGGACGACGGGTGCTTGGGCCGCTGCTGGCCCTTGCGCTGTCCGGACTTGGCTTGACGGGCGGAGCCTGAGGACGCCTTGCCCTGCTGCTGGTTCCCCCCGGCCTTCGGCTCCTCGGCCTTCTTCTCCAGGGAGGGCTTGGCGGCGCCCGGCTGGGCGGCGGCGGCCTGGCGCTTGGCCTTGGTCTGGCGCTTGGGCTGCTGGCGCCTGGCCGCGGCGGCCTCCGCCTCGGCGACCGCGGGGTCGACCTTCTGCACGGTGCCGTCGGCCTGGGCCGTGAAGCCCTGCTTGCCGAGGGCGGTGATGAAGCGGCGCTCGTTCTCGTTGCGGTCCGGGCCCTTGGCGACGATCGCCTGGAGGACGTTGCGCTTGCGCCGGCCGCGCACCTCGCCGTGGTGGGAGATGCTCTTGAGGAGCCGCTGCAGGTAGTGGTCCTGGGCCTGGCTGCCCGGCGTCGGGTTCTGGTTGATCACGTACATCTGCTGGCCCATGGTCCACACGTTGGTGGTGAGCCAGTAGACGAGGACACCGACGGGGAAGTTGATGCCCATCACGGCGAAGATGATCGGGAAGATGTACATCAGCATCTTCTGCTGCTGCATGTACGGGGTCTTCACGGTCAGGTCGACGTTCTTCTGCATCAGCTGGCGCTGCGTGAAGAACTGCGACGCCGACATCAGCACGATCATCACGGCGGTGACGACACGGACGTCCGTCAGGGAGGCGTTGAGGGCCTGGACCGTACCCGGGTCGTCCATGAACTTCGCGGCGATCGGGGCCCCGAAGATGTGCGCCTCACGGGCGCTGTCGACCAGGTTCTGGTTGAGGCTGCCGATGGTGTCACCGGAAGCGATCTTGCTCAGTACGTGGTAGAGCGCGAAGAAGAACGGCGACTGCAGAAGGATGGGGAGGCACGAGGAGAGCGGGTTCGTGCCCGTCTCCTTGTACAGCTTCATCATCTCTTCGGACTGACGCTGCCGGTCGTTCTTGTAGCGCTCCTGGATCGCCTTCATCTTCGGCTGGAGCGCCTGCATGTTCCGCATCGACTTGATCTGCTTCACGAAGAGCGGGATCAGACAGATGCGGATGACGATCACCAGGGACACGATGGACAGACCCCAGGCCCAGCCCGTGTCGGCCCCGAAGATCGCTCCGTACAGCTTGTGGAACTGGACGATGATCCACGAGACGGGTCCCGTGATGAAGCTGAACAGATTTCCAATCGTGTCCACTAATCAGGCTCCTTGAGCATTGGGCGAGGTCTCGGCGGCCGGGCTTGTCTCGGCGGAGTGCCCGCCCCTGCCGCGGCGCAGCCACGCGCGCAACAGTTCGTGCCAGCGGGGGCGCTTGCGCGGCGGCACATGGTCCACGCCGCCGGGCGACCACGGATTGCACCGCAGGATCCGCCAGGCGGTCAGGGCCGTGCCCTTGACCGCGCCGTGCCGGTCGATGGCCGTGTATCCGTAGTGCGAACACGACGGGTAGTACCTGCAGACAGGCCCCAGCAGTGGGCTGATCGTCCACTGGTAGAGCTTGATCAGGGCCAGCAGCGGGTACTTCATCGCGCGCCCCCTCCCAGGAGCCGCTGCAGAGCGGCGTCCAGGTCTCGGGCCAGCTGTGCATGGTCGGCGTCGCCCGCGCCGGGCAGCGCTCGTACTACCACCAGGCTACCGGGGGGCAGCTGGGGCAGCCGTTCGCGCATCAGGTGGCGCAGTCTGCGCTTGACCTGGTTGCGGACGACCGCACCACCAACTGCCTTGCTGACGACGAAACCCGCACGCGTCGGGGGAGCGCTCTCCCCAGGCGCGTGCGGGTCCGTTGCACCGCTGCGTAGATGGACGACGAGGGTCGGGCGTCCTGCCCTGCGACCTCGTCGTACCGCGGCCGCGAAGTCCTCGCGCCGCCTCAGCCGATTCTCGGTAGGCAGCACGTCATGACCTGGCCGCGATCAGGCGGACAGGCGGGCGCGACCCTTGCTGCGGCGGGACGCGAGGATCGCACGGCCGGCACGCGTACGCATGCGCAGACGGAAGCCGTGGGTCTTGGCGCGACGGCGGTTGTTCGGCTGGAAGGTGCGCTTGCTCACTCGGGGGCTCCAGAAATGATTCGTGGGTGGCGGGGCATCGCTTGGCTGTCACCGTGCGCCCACGAGTAGCTCGCAATACGCCCGAGTGCACCGCTACACGATCACATGACGTGATCTTTGCCCATCGGAGGCAGGCGGCAGCAGCCATCGACAACTCGACCTGGTTACGGTACGCGCGGCTACGCCATCCGGTCAAACCAGCACCCCACCGCAGCCCGCTATACACAGGCTGTGGACAACAACTTGAACCACGTGAGGCGCCACGACTACCGTGGCTGAACTCGGATTCCTTTCCTGCCTGTCCTTCCCAACCCGTCCCAAGAAGCACACATTCGTGGGACCCGTGAGAGAGCGTGCCCCGTGGCTGACGTACCTGCTGATCTTGCCGCAGTGTGGCCGCGAGTCCTCGACCAGCTCCTGGGGGAGGGGCAGCAGGGCATCGAACCGAAGGACAAGCAGTGGATCGAGCGCTGCCAGCCGCTCGCCCTGGTCGCGGACACCGCGCTCCTGGCCGTGCCCAATGAATGGGGCAAGCGCGTCCTGGAGGGCCGGCTGGCCCCGCTGATCAGCGACACGCTCAGCCGTGAGTGCGGCCGCCCGATCCGTATCGCGATCACTGTCGACGACTCCGCCGGGTCCACCGGTGACCAGCACGGGCCCGGCGGCGGGCCCGACCGGCAGCAGCCGCGCTACGACGAGCGGGGCCAGGGCGACGCGTACGACGGCTACGGGCACCGCTCCTCCCTGGACGACGGGCTGCCGAGCGTGCGCCCGGCCTACCCCGAGTACCAGCAGCAGCGCCCGGAGCCCGGCGCCTGGCCGCGCACCCAGGACGACCTGTCCTGGCAGCAGCAGCGTCTCGGCGGGTTCCAGGACCGCGACCCGTACGCGTCGCCGCGGCCGCAGCACCATGACTACGGGGCTCCGCAGACGAGCGACCGCACGGCGTACGACGCGCCCCGGCCAGAGCGCCGCGACCTTCCCGAGCCGCCGTCCCAGCACCGCCCCGGCGGCGGTCCCGGAGGCCCGGGCGGCCCCGGGGGTCCGGCCGTCGGCGGCCCCGGCTCGATGAGCGGCCCGGGCGGCCCGGGCGGCCCAGGGGGTCCCGGCGGTACGGGGGCGGGCGGCGCGGGCTCCGGGGCCGGCGGTGCCGGGGGCCCGGGCGAGCAGCACGCGCGCCTGAACCCGAAGTACCTCTTCGACACGTTCGTCATCGGCTCGTCCAACCGCTTCGCGCACGCCGCCGCGGTGGCCGTCGCCGAGGCCCCGGCCAAGGCGTACAACCCGCTCTTCATCTACGGCGAGTCCGGCCTCGGCAAGACGCACCTGCTGCACGCGATCGGCCACTACGCCCGCAGCCTCTACCCGGGAACGCGCGTGCGGTACGTGAGCTCGGAGGAGTTCACCAACGAGTTCATCAACTCCATCCGCGACGGCAAGGGCGACACCTTCCGCAAGCGGTACCGCGATGTGGACATCCTGCTCGTCGACGACATCCAGTTCCTGGCGAGCAAGGAGTCGACGCAGGAGGAGTTCTTCCACACCTTCAACACCCTGCACAACGCGAACAAGCAGATCGTGCTGTCCTCGGACCGGCCGCCCAAGCAGCTCATGACCCTGGAGGACCGGCTCCGCAACCGCTTCGAGTGGGGTCTGACGACGGACGTCCAGCCGCCGGAGCTGGAGACCCGTATCGCGATCCTCCGCAAGAAGGCGGTGCAGGAGCAGCTCAACGCCCCGCCGGAGGTCCTGGAGTTCATCGCGTCGCGCATCTCCCGGAACATCCGTGAGCTGGAGGGCGCGCTGATCCGCGTGACGGCGTTCGCGAGCCTCAACCGGCAGCCGGTCGACCTGGTGCTCACCGAGAGCGTTCTGAAGGACCTCATCCCCGGCGGCGAGGACACGGCGCCCGAGATCACCGCGGGCGCGATCATGGCGGCCACCGCCGACTACTTCGGGCTGACGGTCGAGGACCTGTGCGGCTCGTCGCGGAGCCGGGTGCTGGTGACGGCGCGGCAGATCGCGATGTACCTGTGCAGGGAGCTCACTGATCTGTCGCTGCCGAAGATCGGCGCCCAGTTCGGCGGGCGCGACCATACGACGGTGATGCACGCCGACCGCAAGATCCGCGCGCTCATGGCGGAGCGGCGCTCGATCTACAACCAGGTCACCGAGCTGACCAACCGCATCAAGAACGGCTGAGGCGGCCGGCAGCCGCGCCAGGGCGCCCCGGGACGGTCCTGTCCCGGGGCGCCCTGCGGTTTTTCCCCACCCGGTGCACAGTGCGGCTACCGGCCGGGCTGTTCGAATAGCTGTGTACGACACGCCCTTCTCCACAGAGTGTGGGGTGATCCCCCGTCCACAGCCTGGGGACTGGAAAGTTATCCGGACGCCGTCCACAAGGAGGCTGGAAGGATGTGGATCATCGCAGGTCAAGCGGCTGTGGATTCGTGGACGAAGACGCTCCACAGCCTGTGGACGAAGTGGTCGTCCACAGCCACTGATCAGCGTTGTCCACCGGCGGCCCACAGGCGCGGGGTCATGGTCCACAGCTTCTCCACACCGCTGTCCACTGTTCGGCAACGAAACACCCCCGCTCACCGGCGCGAGTGAAAGCCGTCACATCAAGGCGCTGGGTTGGGCTGTGGGGAACGTGGGTAAAGCTGGGGACAGGACTGGGGAGAAGTGCGCCCTGCCTGTGCATCGGGTGTGCAGAACTTTCCCCCGTCCACAGCGCACCCCGGTTGTCCACGGGTGGCGCCCACAGGCCCGGTGGACAAAAAATGGGCTGTGACCTGCGTGGATGGCGTTATCCACGGTTTCCACAAGCCCTACTACTACTCCCACACAGAGTTAGCGGGGAATCCGATTCGAAGTGGGGCCTGTGCACAACTCGGCCTCGGCACTCCGGCCGCGGCTCGACGTGACTTGACCCCGAGCCGCACCGAGTGTCGGTGGCGTACGTCAGACTGGTCCCCGGCATCCACACATCTGCTGCCGCAGCTGCCGCAGAGGAACCGGATGCCGATGAGGAAGGCCAGCAGGGCGAGCCAGTAACAGCAGGAGGCGGCGACGGTGAAAATCCGGGTGGAGCGCGATGTACTCGCGGAGGCGGTGGCCTGGGTGGCCCGTAGCCTTCCGGCCCGTCCGCCGGCGCCCGTGCTCGCGGGCCTTCTGCTGAAGGCGGAGGACGGCGCCCTCAGCTTCTCCAGCTTCGACTACGAGGTGTCCGCGCGGGTCTCCGTCGAGGCCGAGGTCGAGGAGGACGGCACGGTCCTCGTGTCCGGCCGACTCCTCGCCGACATCTGCCGCGCCCTCCCCAACCGCCCGGTGGAGATCTCCACAGACGGTGTACGGGCGACGGTGGTCTGCGGGTCCTCCCGCTTCACCCTCCACACCCTGCCTGTGGAGGAGTACCCGGCGCTGCCGCAGATGCCGACCGCGACCGGCACGGTCCCCGGCGAGGTCTTCGCCTCCGCCGCCGCGCAGGTCGCCATCGCCGCGGGCCGCGACGACACGCTGCCGGTCCTCACCGGCGTCCGCATCGAGATCGAGGGCGACACGGTCACCCTGGCCTCCACCGACCGCTACCGCTTCGCGGTGCGTGAGTTCCTGTGGAAGCCGGAGTCCCCGGACGCGTCGGCCGTCGCCCTGGTGCCCGCCAAGACGCTGCTCGACACTGCCAAGGCCCTGACCAGCGGTGACACGGTCACGCTCGCGCTGTCCGGCTCGGGTGCGGGTGAGGGCCTGATCGGTTTCGAGGGCGCGGGCCGTCGTACGACCACCCGGCTCCTGGAAGGCGACCTGCCGAAGTACCGGACGCTGTTCCCGACCGAGTTCAACTCGGTGGCGACGATCGAGACGGCGCCGTTCGTCGAGGCCGTGAAGCGTGTGGCGCTGGTGGCCGAGCGGAACACGCCGGTCCGGCTCAGCTTCGAGCAGGGCGTGCTCATCCTGGAGGCGGGCTCCAGCGACGACGCACAGGCTGTGGAACGTGTGGACGCCCAGCTGGAGGGCGACGACATCTCGATCGCCTTCAACCCGACGTTCCTGCTGGACGGCCTGAGCGCGATCGACTCGCCGGTGGCCCAGCTGTCCTTCACCACGTCCACCAAGCCCGCGCTGCTGGGCGGCAAGCCGGCCGTGGACGCCGAGGCCGACCAGGCGTACAAGTACCTGATCATGCCGGTCCGGCTGAGCGGCTGAGCGGCTGAGGGTCTCGGCGACTGAGCGGCTGACCCCACAGGTGTGCACCGGGGTCCGGGCGTACGCTCGGACCCGGGTAGGAACTCGCACACAACGCGTAAGGAAGATCTGATGGAGCTCGGTCTCATCGGCCTCGGCAAGATGGGCGGCAACATGCGCGAGCGCATCCGCCGCGCGGGCCACACCGTCGTCGGGTACGACCGCAACCCGGACCTCGCCGATGTCCACAGCCTCAAGGAGCTGGTGGGCAAGCTGAAGGGTCCGCGCGTCGTGTGGGTCATGGTCCCCGCCGGTGAGGCCACGCAGTCGACGATCGACGAGCTGGCCGAGCTGCTCTCTCCGGGCGACGTCGTCGTGGACGGCGGCAACTCCCGCTGGACCGACGACGAGAAGCACGCCGAGGAGCTGGCCGCCAAGGGCATCGGCTTCGTCGACTGCGGCGTCTCCGGCGGTGTGTGGGGCCTGGAGAACGGCTACGCGCTGATGTACGGCGGCGACGCCGAGCACGTCGCGAAGGTCCAGCCGATCTTCGACGCGCTGAAGCCGGAGGGCGAGTTCGGCTCCGTCCACGCGGGCAAGGTCGGCGCGGGCCACTTCGCGAAGATGGTCCACAACGGCATCGAGTACGCGATGATGCAGGCCTTCGCGGAGGGCTGGGAGCTCCTGGAGGCCGTGGACTCTGTCACCGACGTCCGCGAGATCTTCCGCTCCTGGCAGGAGGGCACGGTCATCCGCTCCTGGCTGCTCGACCTCGCGGTCAACGCGCTGGACGAGGACGAGCACCTGGACAAGCTGCGCGGCTACGCCCAGGACTCCGGCGAGGGCCGGTGGACGGTCGAGGCCGCCATCGACAACGCCGTACCGCTGCCGGCGATCACCGCGTCGCTGTTCGCGCGGTTCGCGTCGCGCCAGGACGACTCCCCGCAGATGAAGATGATCGCCGCGCTGCGCAACCAGTTCGGCGGCCACGCGGTCGAGTCGAAGAAGTAATCCACAGGCTGTGCACCGTCCGCCCGCGCGGGTGGGCGGTGCGAGGCCACGCCGGGGGAAGGTCGGCGCCACACCATGCACGTCACGCATCTGTCGCTGGCCGACTTCCGCTCGTACGCCCGGGTCGAGGTCCCGCTCGATCCGGGCGTCAGCGTGTTCGTGGGCGCCAACGGGCAGGGCAAGACGAACCTGGTCGAGGCCATCGGCTACCTCGCCACGCTCGGCAGCCACCGGGTGTCGTCCGACGCGCCCCTCGTCCGCATGGGCGCCGAGCGGGCGGTGATCCGCGCGGCGGTACGGCAGGGTGAGCGGCAGCAGCTGGTGGAGCTCGAACTCAACCCGGGCCGCGCCAACCGCGCCCGTATCAACAGGTCCTCGCAGGTCAGGCCGCGTGACGTGCTGGGGATCATCCGGACCGTGCTGTTCGCGCCCGAGGACCTGGCCCTGGTGAAGGGCGACCCCGGCGAGCGGCGCCGTTTCCTCGACGAGCTGATCACCGCGCGGTCGCCGCGCATGGCGGGCGTACGGTCCGACTACGACCGGGTGCTCAAGCAGCGCAACACGCTCCTGAAGACCGCGGCCATGGCCCGCCGGCACGGGGGCCGATCCATGGACCTGTCCACGCTCGACGTATGGGACCAGCATCTGGCGCGGGCCGGCGCCGAGCTGCTGGCGCAGCGGCTCGACCTGATCGCCACACTCCAGCCGCTGGCCGCCAAGGCGTACGACCAGCTCGCGCCCGGCGGCGGGCCGGTCGTGCTGGAGTACCGCGCCTCCGCCGAGGGGCCGGGAACCGGCCGCGAGGAGCTGTACGAGCAGCTGCGCGCCGCGCTCGGCGACGTACGGAAGCAGGAGATCGAGCGGGGCGTCACGCTGGTCGGGCCGCACCGCGACGACCTGGTGCTGATGCTGGGCCGGATGCCGGCGAAGGGGTACGCGAGCCACGGCGAGTCCTGGTCGTACGCGCTGGCGCTGCGGCTCGCCTCGTACGATCTGCTGCGCGCCGAGGGCAACGAGCCGGTGCTCGTCCTCGACGACGTCTTCGCGGAGCTGGACGCCCGGCGGCGGGAGCGGCTGGCGGAGCTGGTCGCGCCCGGCGAGCAGGTTCTGGTGACGGCCGCGGTCGACGACGACGTGCCCGGGGTGCTGGCCGGTACGCGGTACGCGGTGGCGGAGGGGTCGGTGGAGCGCGTATGAGTACGCAACCGCAGCAGCCGCAGGCGCAGACGGCGGATTCCGTTCCCGAGCCGTCGGGCGTCGACCTGGCGCGGGTCGCGCTGCGCGCCGCCAAGGAGCAGGCGAAGGCCAGGGGCGCGGCCGCGCAGCAGAAGAAGCAGGCGCGGCGGGGCGGCGGGCTGCGCTCGGGTGCCCGCGCGGACGGCCGCGATCCGCTGCCGCTGGGCGCCGCGATCAACCGGCTGATCACCGAGCGCGGCTGGGAGGCGCCCGCGGCGGTGGGCGGCGTGATGGGCCGCTGGCCGCAGATCGTGGGTCAGGATCTGGCCAAGCACTGCGTGCCGCTGCGGTACGACGACGACCCGGACGAGCGGGTGCTGACCGTGCAGTGCGACTCCACGGTGTGGGCGACGCAGCTGCGGCTGCTGGCGCCGGCGCTGGTGGCCCGGCTGAACGAGGACCTCGGGCACGGGACGGTGCGGGTCATCAAGGTGCTCGGCCCCGGTGGGCCCCGGCGCGGGTACGGGCCGCTGCGGGCGCCGGGCAGCGCGGGGCCGGGCGACACGTACGGCTGAGCGGGCTTCAGCGGCCCCGTGCTTTCCCCGAACGCACGGGGCTTCGCACCGCGGCCCCGCGATGTGCGGGCCCTGGTTCCGCTGTGCCCACCTGGGACGCATGAGGCGTCGGTCACCGTCGCGGGTGGTTGACATCCCGAAGCGCTGAGTGCCCGCGTGAGCCTCTTGGAGCCCCTTCCCGGATATGGGGAGTCGGTCGGCGCCGGTTCAGGGCGGCACATGCGGACTCAGGTACCGGCAAACCCCCATGAGTGTCAGCGCTACCGGTAGACTGGTAGGTAATCCCGCCCACTGCGGAACATGTCGAACGACGCAGCCACTCCCGGCCCCCCGGAGAGGTGGCTCGCGCTGTGCCAGAAAGGGCGCTTCGTGGCCGATTCCGGCAACCCCAACGAGAACATCCCGTCCACTGCTGCCGGCGAGG
The DNA here is from genome assembly GCF_013362995.1 of Streptomyces sp. TRM64462. Classification (GTDB taxonomy): domain Bacteria; phylum Actinomycetota; class Actinomycetes; order Streptomycetales; family Streptomycetaceae; genus Streptomyces. Next base: position 102,270 of record NZ_JABWDV010000394.1, read on the forward strand.
CCGGCGAGGCACCGACCGTAGGCGGCGCCTCGTACGACGCCAGCGCGATCACCGTCCTCGAGGGGCTGGACGCGGTCCGCAAGCGCCCCGGCATGTACATCGGCTCGACCGGTGAGCGTGGACTGCACCACCTGGTCTACGAGGTCGTCGACAACTCCGTCGACGAGGCCCTGGCCGGCCACGCGGACACCATCGACGTGACGATCCTCGCCGACGGCGGCGTACGCGTCGTCGACAACGGCCGCGGTATCCCCGTCGACATCCACCCCGTCGAGAAGAAGCCGGCCGTCGAGGTCGTCCTCACGGTGCTGCACGCGGGCGGCAAGTTCGGCGGCGGCGGCTACGCCGTCTCCGGCGGTCTGCACGGTGTGGGTGTGTCCGTCGTCAACGCCCTGTCGACCAGGGTCTCCGTGGAGATCAAGCGGGACGGCTACCGCTGGACGCAGGACTACAAGCTCGGTGTCCCGACGGCGCCCCTCGCCAAGCACGAGGCGGTCGAGGACTCGGGTACGTCGGTGACGTTCTGGGCCGACCCGGACATCTTCGAGACCACCGAGTACTCCTTCGAGACGCTCTCGCGCCGCTTCCAGGAGATGGCCTTCCTCAACAAGGGCCTCACCCTGACGCTGACCGACGAGCGCGAGTCGGCGAAGGCGACCATGAACGCCGACGACCCCGACGCCGCCGAGACGGTCGAGGAGCAGCCGGCGCGCTCGGTCACGTACCACTACGAAGGCGGCATCGTCGACTTCGTCAAGTACCTGAACTCCCGCAAGGGCGAGCTGATCCACCCGACCGTGATCTCCGTGGAGTCGGAGGACAAGGAGCGGATGCTCTCGGTCGAGATCGCCATGCAGTGGAACTCTCAGTACACCGAGGGCGTTTACTCCTTTGCGAACACCATCCACACGCATGAGGGGGGTACGCATGAGGAGGGCTTCCGTGCCGCGCTCACCGGTCTCGTCAACCGGTACGCACGCGAGAAGAAGCTGCTGCGCGAGAAGGACGACAACCTCACGGGCGAGGATATCCGCGAGGGTCTGACGGCGATCATCTCCGTCAAGCTGGGCGAGCCGCAGTTCGAGGGCCAGACCAAGACCAAGCTGGGCAACACGGAGGCGAAGACCTTCGTCCAGAAGGTCGTTCACGAGCACCTCAACGACTGGCTCGACCGGAACCCGAACGAGGGCGCGGACATCGTCCGCAAGGCCATCCAGGCCGCCACCGCCCGTGTCGCCGCGCGCAAGGCGCGCGACCTGACGCGGCGCAAGGGGCTCCTGGAGTCGGCCTCCCTCCCGGGCAAGCTGTCGGACTGCCAGTCGAACGACCCGACCAAGTGCGAGATCTTCATCGTCGAGGGTGACTCCGCCGGTGGCTCCGCCAAGTCCGGCCGTAACCCGGAGTTCCAGGCCATCCTGCCCATCCGAGGCAAGATCCTGAACGTCGAGAAGGCGCGGATCGACAAGATCCTCCAGAACACCGAGGTCCAGGCGCTGATCTCCGCCTTCGGCACCGGTGTGCACGAGGACTTCGACATCGAGAAGCTCCGCTATCACAAGATCATCCTGATGGCGGACGCCGACGTCGACGGCCAGCACATCAACACCCTGCTGCTGACCTTCCTCTTCCGTTTCATGCGGCCACTGGTCGAGGCCGGGCACGTCTACTTGTCGCGCCCGCCGCTGTACAAGATCAAGTGGGGTCGGGACGACTTCGAGTACGCGTACTCGGACCGCGAGCGCGACGCGCTCACCGAGCTCGGCAAGCAGAACGGCAAGCGCATCCGCGAGGACTCCATCCAGCGCTTCAAGGGTCTGGGCGAGATGAACGCCGAGGAACTGCGCATCACCACGATGGACCAGGACCACCGGGTGCTCGGCCAGGTCACGCTGGACGACGCGGCCCAGGCCGACGACCTGTTCTCGGTGCTGATGGGTGAGGACGTGGAGGCACGGCGCTCGTTCATCCAGCGCAATGCCAAGGACGTCCGCTTCCTCGACATCTGAGTCGGTCTCAGCTGACCGTACGAAAGGACTGAAGACCAGCAATGGCCGACGAGAACACCCCCACTGTGATGCCCGAAGAGGAGCCCGCCGTCCCCGGTGTGGGCCTCCGTGTCGAGCCCGTCGGGCTCGAGACCGAGATGCAGCGTTCGTACCTCGACTACGCGATGTCCGTCATCGTGTCGCGTGCGCTGCCCGACGTCCGGGACGGCCTCAAGCCCGTCCACCGGCGCGTGCTCTACGCGATGTACGACGGCGGGTACCGGCCCGAGAAGGGCTTCTACAAGTGCGCCCGCGTCGTCGGCGACGTCATGGGTACGTACCACCCGCACGGTGACTCCTCCATCTACGACGCGCTGGTCCGCCTGGCCCAGCCGTGGTCGATGCGCATGCCGCTGGTGGACTCCAACGGCAACTTCGGCTCCCCGGGCAACGACCCGGCGGCCGCCATGCGCTACACCGAGTGCAAGATGGCGCCGCTGTCGATGGAGATGCTCCGCGACATCGACGAGGAGACCGTCGACTTCCAGGACAACTACGACGGCCGCAACCAGGAGCCGACGGTCCTGCCGTCGCGCTTCCCGAACTTGCTGGTCAACGGCTCCGCGGGCATCGCGGTCGGTATGGCGACGAACATCCCGCCGCACAACCTGCGCGAGGTCGCGGCCGGCGCCCAATGGGCGCTGGAGCACCCGGACGCCAGCCACGAGGAGCTGCTCGACGCGCTGATCGAGCGCATCAAGGGCCCCGACTTCCCGACCGGCGCCCTGGTCGTCGGCCGCAAGGGCATCGAGGAGGCGTACCGCACCGGGCGCGGCTCCATCACGATGCGCGCGGTCGTCGAGGTCGAGGAGATCCAGAACCGCCAGTGCCTGGTCGTCACGGAGCTGCCGTACCAGGTCAACCCGGACAACCTCGCGCAGAAGATCGCCGACCTGGTGAAGGACGGCAAGATCGGCGGCATCGCCGACGTCCGCGACGAGACCTCCTCGCGGACCGGCCAGCGCCTGGTGATCGTCCTCAAGCGGGACGCGGTCGCCAAGGTCGTCCTCAACAACCTCTACAAGCACACCGACCTCCAGACGAACTTCGGCGCGAACATGCTCGCGCTGGTCGACGGTGTGCCGCGCACGCTCTCGCTGGACGCGTTCATCCGCCACTGGGTGACGCACCAGATCGAGGTCATCGTCCGCCGGACGAAGTTCCGCCTCCGCAAGGCGGAGGAGCGGGCGCACATCCTGCGCGGTCTGCTCAAGGCGCTCGACGCGATCGACGAGGTCATCGCGCTCATCCGGCGCAGCGACACGGTCGAGGTCGCGCGCGAGGGCCTGATGGGCCTGCTGGAGATCGACGAGATCCAGGCCAACGCCATCCTCGAGATGCAGCTGCGCCGCCTGGCCGCCCTGGAGCGTCAGAAGATCGTCGCCGAGCACGACGAGCTCCAGGCGAAGATCAACGACTACAACCAGATCCTGGCCTCCGAGTCCCGCCAGCGGCAGATCGTCAGCGAGGAGCTGGCACAGCTGGTGGAGAAGTTCGGCGACGACCGCAGGTCCCAGCTCGTGCCCTTCGACGGTGACATGTCCATCGAGGACCTGATCGCCGAGGAGGACATCGTCGTCACCATCACGCGCGGCGGCTATGTGAAGCGCACGAAGACCGACGACTACCGCTCGCAGAAGCGCGGCGGCAAGGGCGTAAGGGGCACGAAGCTGAAGGAGGACGACATCGTCGACCACTTCTTCGTCTCCACCACGCACCACTGGCTGCTCTTCTTCACCAACAAGGGCCGCGTCTACCGCGCCAAGGCGTACGAGCTGCCGGACGCCGGCCGGGACGCCCGCGGCCAGCACGTCGCCAACCTGCTGGCCTTCCAGCCGGACGAGCAGATCGCCGAGATCCTCGCGGTCCGCGACTACGAGGCGGCGCCGTACCTGGTCCTGGCCACCAAGGCCGGCCTGGTGAAGAAGACCCCGCTCAAGGACTACGACTCGCCCCGCTCCGGCGGCGTCATCGCGATCAACCTCCGCGAGACGGCGGACGGCAGCGACGACGAGCTGATCGGCGCCGAGCTGGTGTCCGCCGATGACGACCTGCTGCTCATCAGCAAGAAGGCGCAGTCCATCCGGTTCACGGCGACGGACGACGCGCTGCGCCCGATGGGCCGCGCCACATCCGGAGTGAAGGGCATGAGCTTCCGCGAGGGCGACGAGCTGCTGTCCATGAACGTGGTCCGGCCCGGTACCTTCGTCTTCACCGCGACGGACGGCGGCTACGCCAAGCGGACGGCCGTCGACGAGTACCGCGTCCAGGGACGTGGCGGTCTCGGCATCAAGGCTGCGAAGATCGTGGAGGACCGCGGCTCGCTCGTCGGCGCGCTGGTGGTGGAGGAGAACGACGAGATCCTCGCCATCACGCTGTCCGGTGGTGTGATTCGTACGCGAGTCAACGAAGTCAGGGAGACCGGCCGTGACACCATGGGCGTGCAGCTGATCAACCTGGGCAAGCGCGATGCCGTCGTAGGTATCGCACGGAACGCCGAGGCCGGTGCCGAAGCCGAAGAGGTCGAACAGGCCGACGCGGCGGACGGTCCGGGCACGGAAGGGTCCGACTCCGCCGCAGCCGAGGGCACGGCGGTCGAGGGAGCCGAGGGCACGGAGTCCTCGGCCGGGGAGCACGAGGAGTAGAACGTGAGCGGAGCCACGGGCGCCGGATCGGCCGGAGCGGCCGCTTCGAAGAAGAGCGGTGCCCGTGGCCCCGCCACGGACTCCCAGGGAGTTGCGGTGACCGACAGCCGGGGGGCGAAGCCCCCGTACGACGCGTACGACAACGGTCCGCTGCCCGGAGAGCGGCCCTCCTCCGGCACGCAGCAGACGGCGCAGCCGTACCACCCGCCGCAGGCGTACGACGCCCACGACGGCCCGGCCGGCGCCGCCGCGGTGCGCCGTCCCCGTACGGGCGCCAAGACCACGCCCCGGACGCGCAAGGCGCGGCTGCGGGTAGCCAAGGCGGACCCGTGGTCGGTGATGAAGGTCAGCTTCCTGCTGTCCATCGCGCTGGGCATCTGCACGGTGGTCGCGTCCGCCGTGCTGTGGATGGTCATGGACGCCATGGGCGTCTTCTCGAGCGTCGGCGCCACGATCAGCGACGCCACGGGCTCCACGGAGACCAACGGCTTCGACCTCCAGGCTTTCCTGTCGCTGCCGCGCGTGCTGGTCTTCACCTCGGTGATCGCGGTCATCGACGTGGTCCTGGCCACCGCTCTGGCCACGCTGGGCGCCTTCATCTACAACCTGGCGGCCGGCTTCGTGGGCGGTGTGGAGCTCACCCTCGCCGAGGACGAGTAGCGATTTTGGCTGGAGCCGTCCTGTGCGCTAATCTTCAGAGGTCAGCGCGCAGCGCGGAGGGGCTATAGCTCAGTTGGTTAGAGCGCATCCCTGATAAGGATGAGGCCACAGGTTCAAATCCTGTTAGCCCCACAGAAACGAAGGCCCCGGTCGGAAGACCGGGGCCTTCGGCGTATGGGTGGTGCGGTGTCAGGGCGGGGTGCGGGGTGCCGTGGGGCGGGGTCGTACGGCTGTCCGGACGGAGGTCACCGAATGGTATCGGTCGGTGTGTATAGTCGGGCGCCATAAGGTCCCCTACGTCAACGAAAGACGAGGTCGCGCGGTGAAGAAGCTTCTCCTGGTCGCACTGGCCGCCATCGGCGGGCTCCTCGTGTACCGCCAGATCCAGGCGGATCGCGCCGAGCAGGATCTGTGGACGGAGGCGACCGACTCCGTGTCCGCAGGTTCGTGAGACGCGCGTAGTTCGTGAAGGGCCCCGGTCGCTGAGAGCGGCCGGGGTTCTGTGCTGTGTGGGGGGTGTCGGCCGGGGGCCGTTGCGGCGGTGGGTTCGCTGGTGTGAAGAGGGTGGTTGCTGATGTGAAGGGGTGTGGGGACAAGGCGGGTGTATCGGGCGGGTGCGCAGACAGGGGCCGGACGGGCGGGGCAGGATGGGGCGGCGTTCAGGAGACGACGAGGGGGAGCGCGTGAAGAGGCGGGGCGGTGACATGGCGGCCGGACGCGTGACGGCCGGACGCCTGACGGCCGGTGGCCGGGGCGCGGTGGCCTGGGCGGCCGCGCTGTGCGTGGCGGCGGCGGTCGTGGCCGCGGGACTGCCCGCGCGGCCGGCGTGGGCGGCCGGTGAGCCCGCTCCGTACGCCTTCGCCGAAGGCATCCGGCCGGTCAAGGGCGCGGCGACGACCAGTGACGCGCCGAGCCTGGAGGCGGGCGCCGTGTACAAGGACGCCGTGCGGCAGGGCGGCCCGCTGATCTACCGCGTGGATCTGGACGCCGTCTCCCACGCGTACGTGTCGGTCGTCGCCGTTCCGCCGGGCGACGCCGAGGTCACGGACGGGGACCGGCTCAAGGTGTCCCTCCAGGACCGGGACGGGAGCGAGTGCAGCAGCACCGACACCAAGTTCGGTTACTCCACGGCCTTCCCACGGCCGCTCGCCGCCTACGTGCACCGGACGCTCGATCCGGAAGGGACCCGGTGCCAGAAGGCGGGGCCCTACTACGTCGTCGTCGAGCGTGAGGGCGAGAAGGGCTCGCCCCCCCAGCCCTGGGACCTGGAGATCCGGCACGTGCTGGAGCCCGGGCTGAAGGAGGCAGGGCCCACGGCCCCGCCCGAGAACTGGCCCAGCGCCTCGCCGGAGGCGCTCGCCGGCGGTCCCACGGAGCGCGCGGGCGGCACCAGCTTCTCCGACGCGCCGGGGCTGTCCGAGGGCGAGTGGACGGACCGGATCGAGCCGGGGCAGAGCCGCTTCTACCGGGTGCCGGTGGACTGGGGCGAGCAGCTCTTCGTCAGCGCCGACCTGGGCAGTTCGACGGGCGACGGCTACGTGGGCGGCGCGCTGCCCGTCTCGCTGTACAACCCGGCGCTGGGCCTCGTCGACTCGCTGACCTCGATGTCGTACAACGGCAGGCAGAAGTCGGCGTCCTTCGACCCGCTGCCGCCGGTGGCCTACGAGAACCGTTTCAGCTCGGACCCCGAGATCCGGCAGATGCGCTTCGCCGGCTGGTACTACCTGCGGGTCACGCTCAATCCGGAGGTCGGGGAGAAGTTCGGGAAGAAGCCGCACGGGCTGACGCTGCGGATCCACGTGGGGGGCGAGCGCAAGCCCGCGCCGCCGTACGCGGGGCCCGCCGGGATCTTCACGGTGTCCGAGGACGACCGGCAGGCCGCCGCCGACGGCCACAGCGGGCCGCAGGCCGAGCGCAGCGGCACGATGCGGCTGGTCGCGGCCGGCGGCATCGGAACCGGGACGGTACTGCTGCTCGGGCTGGGGCTGTGGACGGTGCTGGCGCGGCGGCGGGCCGCCTCGTCGGCCGCGCTGCCGGCGGGTGGTGCGGCGGGTGGGGCGGCTGGTGCGGCTGGTGGGGCGGTGCCTGGTGCGGGTGCCGCGGTGCCTTCTGATGCGGCCACGCGGGGGTTCGGGCCGCCGCCTGCCGGGGGATGGTAGGCGGCCGCGCCGTCGGCCGGCCGCCGGCCGGTCAGGTCTGGGTGAGGGCCCAGATGCCGATGGCGAACGAGGCCAGGGCCAGGAGCAGGACCGGTATCGCCACCGCTCGGGGCGGGCCGGGGCGCCTTGTCGCCGCTGGTGCTCCCACCGGGGCCGCTGTGGCTGTGGCCGTGGCTGTCGCTGTGGTGAGTTGGCCGGCCGGGGCCCCTGCCGTCGGGGACGCGTACTGCGGCGGGGCTGCCGGAGGCGCGTACTGGGGCGGCTGCGCGTAGGCGGGCGGGGCCTGGGGCGGGGTCGCCGGGGCCTGTGCATGGGGCAGGGGCTGCACCGGGGCCGCCTGTGCCTGGGCCGGGGGGTGCGCCGGGGGGTGCGCCTGGGGCGGGGTCTGCGCCGGGGGGTGCGCCGGCGTCGAGGGCGGTGGTGCCAGGTGGAAGCTGCCTGTTTCCGAGGGGGCGGGGCTCTCGGCCGGAGGCCGGGTGGTGGTGGCAGGGCCCTCGGGGCCGTATCCCGGGGGCAGCGGGCCGAGTTGGTCGAAGACCTCGACCGGTTCCTCCTCGCCCGTGGGGTCCGGCAGGAGTTCGACCGCCGACGTCAGCGCCTTGCGCGCGCCCGTCGCCGTACGGAACCTGGCCTCCGGGTCGGGCTGCAGCAGGCCCGCCAGGACCTGCCACAGCGGCTCCGGGAGGCCTGCCGGAGCGCCCGGCGTGCCATGGGCCATGAACAGCTCCACCAGGGCCTGTGAGTCCGGCTTGCGGCCCTGGAGCAGGAACAGTCCGACGAGTCCCACGGCGAACAGGTCGGCGGTGAAGTCCGGTTCGGCTCCCATCAGTTGTTCGGGTGCGAAGTAACCCGGCGTCCCCACGACGTAGTTGGTCTCCGTCAGGCGGGGCTCGCCCTTGCGCATGGAGATGCCGAAGTCGGACAGCCGCAGGTGCGGCCGACCCGTTCCGGTCGCCTCCATCAGGATGTTGGCGGGCTTGATGTCGCGGTGCACGACCCCCTCCGCGTGCACCGCGGCGAGCCCGGACAGCAGCTGGTCGAGCAGGGTGCAGACGAACCGGGGCGGCAGCGGCCCGTAGTCCCCGATCACATGGGCCAGGGAGCCGCCGCTGACCAGGTCCATGGTGAAGAGGACCTTGTCGTCGTCCGCGGCCCAGCTGGCGGGCGCGAGAACGTGCGGGTGGTCGATGCGCAGGGCCTGTTCGCGTACGAAGCGCAGCAGCGTGTGCGCGTCGCTCTGCTGGAGCACCTTGGCCGCCACGTACCGTCGGCGGCGCTGGTCCCAGGCACGCCACACCGCGCCGACGCCCCCGCGCCCGATCGGGTCGATCAGCTCGTACCGACCCGCGAAGACCTCACCCATCGTGCGCGCCGCTCCCCGTTCCCGCTGTCCGTGCTGTCCGTGCTGTCCGTGCTGCCCGTCTGTACGTGCTGCTCGTCTGTCCGTGCTGCCCGTGTGTGCTGCGCTGCTGTCGTCAGCTCTGGTGCGACTCGTAGTGCGCGACCGCGTCCGCGGTGCGCCCGGCGCCGTACACCCGGAGGAACTCTGCCAGTTCCGGATGCGTGGGGGCGAGGGAGTCGGCGGCGTCGATGATGTCGCCGGCGGCCGCGACGGACCGCAGCAGCGACTGGATCTCGCGGACCACGCGGCGGACCGTCGGCGCGCCGGTGCTGCTGCCGGTCTGGCTGGAGGCGGTCAGGACGGAGCCGCCCTGCGACTTCTTGATCTCCTCCATGCGGTCGGTCGCCTCGACCGCGCTGACGCTGCCGTCGGCGACCTGGCTCGCGAGCTCCTGGAGGGCCTGGACGCGCTGGACGACAGCCGGGTTGCCGATCTTGGCGCGCTGCCCGCTCATCAGCTGGGACAGCATCGGGGCGGACAGCCCCAGGACGCCGGCGAGGCGGGCCTGGTTCAGCCCCAGATCGTCGATGAGCCTGCGGAAGAGCGCCCCCAAAGGCTCCCCGTACCAGCTGCGCTGGAGCTCTCTGGCTCTGGCGGTGGCTTCCTGCTGTGCTGCTGTGTCCATTGCGTCTCCCCATCGCTTTGGTTCGCTGCTGCGAACCTCGCGGAGCATCTTACGGAGCGTGGTTGCTCACGGGGAGTCCCTATCATTTTGCGATGCACCCGGGGACACCCGGTACTCTGGTCTGCGACCACTCGGCGTCCGGGTGGTCATGGGGCCTTAGCTCAGTTGGTAGAGCGCTGTCTTTGCATGGCAGATGTCAGGGGTTCGACTCCCCTAGGCTCCACCCCGTACACCCCTCCTGACCTGCGGAAACGCGGTTTGGAGGGGTGTTTTTCGTGTTGTTTGCGTCAACAGGGCAGGTGGTGGACGAGTGCCTGGACGGCTCGGAACACCCCGAGCTGTCGGCCGCCTCACAAGCCGAGCCCCGGCCCGCGGAGGCGAGAGCGGCGACGACGGGGGGCCATCGCCTGACGTATCCCCGGCCGGGCGGCGTGGACGCGGTCACGCCGAGCGTGCCGGCTCCGGCGTGAGCCGGGGACACTGGGGGCTTACACGTATGACGCGTTGAGGAGATGGGTTCGAACAGTGGCAGGAGTGAGCAGGCCGACCACGCCCCCGCATGGACAGTCTGACGGTGGATCATCGGGCAGCCGTGACGGTGACGGTGTGATGGTCGGGCTCTTCTGGATCGACCGGGACGGGTGCTGGCTCGGCGCCCCGCCCGGTAAGAAGGGCACGGGGGTACGGCTTACGGACGAGGGGCTGGAAGCGGTCGGTGTCTCGCCCGCCGATCCCCTGGAGTGGACCCGGGTGGAGCGGGTGGTCGTGCCCGACGCGCCCGTACGCTCGGCGTTCCGGCGCGGCCTGAGTACGGCGGTGAGCGTGGCGACGGCAGCGGCCGGCTTCGGTGGGCCCGACGTCCCGCCGCAGATGACCGTGGAGGTCACGTACGCCGGCGGGGCCGGTGAGCACGCCGTCTCCTCGGCCGCCTGGCCGGCGTACACGGAGCGCGAGGTCGCGCTGTCGCACCGGCTGCTGGAACGCTTCGTGACGGGCGAGCTGAGCCCGTCGCTGCTCACCGACTGGTGGCGGTCGGTCGGTCCCGACGCCGACCCGAGGCCCGCCGAGCGGGAGGCGGTGCTGGAGTGGCTGCTGGACCCGGGGGACCGACAGGCCTGAGGGGCCTCAGGGGACCGAGGGGGATTGCCGCGGCGTGAAGGGGCAGGACCACTCGGGTTCCGTCATACGGCCGCTGTAGTGGCGGGCCTCGTCCCGGTAGGTGAGCAGGCTGGGGTTGGCGGAGCCGTGGAACGTGTGGTCGCGCTGCCGGATCTTCTTGCGGAGCTTGAAGAAGTCGCGGCCCAGGGCGTTGAACTGCAGGTGCGAGTTGAACACCAGGGCCGGCATGCCGAAGCGGCGGCTCGGCCGGGACGCGCCGGGGTGCAGGCCCACGACGAAGAGCGGATGGCCCGCCACGGAGAACGCGAACCGTCTGGACGCGGGATCGGAGTCGTACAGGTCGCTCCACGCGTGGTGGCGGCTGTCCTCGTCGTGCATGGTCTGCAGGTGGCGCCAGACCCGCTCCTCGAACGTCTCCTCCGTGATGTCCGGGAGCGAGTCGAAGGTCGCCACGAAGGACGTGAAGCTGCGAGGGGACGGCTCGAAGGCGGCCAGGAACTCCGTGAGCCGGGTGAGGGTGTGCGCGGCGCCCTCCTCACCGCCCAGCTCTCCGCAGTGGTGGTGGACGAGCGACTCGCGGCGCACCGCCGCCTTCGCGCCCAGGCAGACGAAGTCGTCGCGGCCGACGAACTCCGCCAGCGCCTCGTACGGAGTGCGGCGCTCGCGGGACAGGACGCGGGCCGTGGAGACGGTGACCGGGCCGTCCGCCGCCGTGACCTCCACCTCCACGGTCGCCAGGGCGCCGTCCATGGCCTCGCGGGCCTGGACCAGGCGGGCCTCGGCCGTCAGGACGTCGCCGGACCGGATGGGGCGGAGGTGGCGGTAGTCCTGGGACAGGTGGACGGCCGACGTGTAGTCGTGGCCCAGCGGATGCCTGGCCAGGACCAGCGCCTCGGCCTGGGCGGCCAGGCGTACGGCGAACGTCGGGGGTGCGATCACGTCCGTGTGGCCCAGCGCCCGCGCCGCCTCCGGGCAGCGGTAGGCGGGGTTCGGGTCGCCGATGGCGTCGGCGAACTCCGCGATCCGCTCGCGCGTCACCTCGACGGGGCCCACGGTGTCGGCGGTCTGAGGAGGGTCGGCGGTCTGAGAGGGGTCAGCGGCCACGGAACCCACCGTCCCCGATCGCGTGGGCGCCGCCGTCGACGTGCAGGATCTCCCCGGTCGTCGCCGGGAACCAGTCGGACAGCAGGGCCACGCAGGCCCGGCCCACCGGGTCGAAGTCCGTGGAGCGCCAGCCCAGCGGGGCGCGCCGGTCCCACTCGCCCTCCGACCCGGCCGGATCCGTCGCGTCGCCGTACGTGGCGAGGGCGGCGGGGGTACGGAGCGGGCCTGCGGCCACCAGGTTGACGCGGATGCCCCGCTCCCCCAGGTACGCCGCCAGGTAGCGGGCGCAGGCCTCCAGGCCCGCCTTGGCCACGCCCATCCAGTCGTAGCCCGACCAGACCTGGCGGGCGTCGAAGTCCAGGCCGACGACAGACGTGCCCTTCGTCATGAGGGGGAGCAGCGCGGTGGTCAGGGCCTGGAGCGAGACCGTCGAGACCTCGAACGCGGTGGTCGCGTCCTGGCGGGACGTGCTCAGGAAGTTGCCGCCGAGCGCGCCGGGCGGGGCGAAGGCGACGGCGTGCAGGACGCCGTCGAGGTGGTCGACGTGTTCGCGGAGGCGGGCTTCGAGCGTGGCGAGGTGCTCGTCGTCCGTGACGTCCAGCTCGACGACCGGGGCGGGCCGCGGGAGGCGCTTGGCGATCCGTTCCACCAGGGAGAGGCGGCCGTAGCCGGTGAGGACGACCCTCGCTCCCTGCTCCTGGGCCGCGCGGGCCACGTGGAAGGCGATCGAACGGTCCGTCAGGACACCGGTGACCAGGATGGTCTTCCCTTCGAGGAGGCCGGGTCCGGCCATCACGCGGCCTGCCTCTCCGGGATCTCCGCCGGTGCCGGTGCCCGTGCCGGTGTCTGTGTCGGTGCCGGCACTGGTGTCGGTGCGCCGGTGTGGGCGCGCAGGACCGTCACGGGGAAGTCGGGCTCGTGCGCGGCCGCCGTGACCACTTCCGCGAGGGTGTCCAGCAGCGGTTCCGGGGACGGCAGGACGCGCGTGTCGTAGGTGAGCGTCACCTCCACGCTGTCCGGGCGGTCCATGTAGTAGTCGATCCAGACGGCCGCCGTGGACGGACCCGCGGGGCGCTCGTCCTGCCACAGCGTGGCGAGGAAGGCGCGGGACGCGGTCACCGCCTTCGTACCGGGGCCGAAGGGCAGCGGGCGCGCGGGAGGGAGGATGTTCACGCCCACGTTGCGCGGCGCCAGCGGGGCGACCTCGCGGATGGAGCGCCCGTACGTGGCGGGTAGGGCCTCGTTGGCGCGGCAGTGCGCGGCGATCCAGTCGCCGACGGTCGCCGGCTCGGGGCTGGGCGGGAGCAGCACGCACGGCTCCACGAGCGGCCCGATGACCAGGACGTCCTCCTGCCGCGTATGGCCGTGCCGCAGGCTGAGCAGCGGCTGCGGGCCGTCCGACCACAGGCCGGCCGCCAGGGCGGTCGCGGCGAACAGGACCTCGGCGCGGCTCAGGCCGGTGCGGGCGACCGCCTCCGTCAGGTCGGCGGCCAGCCGCGCGGGCAGCGGACCGTCGAAGTGGCCGTCCCCGATGAAGGAGTCGGGCTGGTCGGGCCCCGCACCCGGCATGTGCATCCGCGGACCGGGGAGCGGATAGGGGGCGAGCAGGTCCTGCCACCCGGCGAGGCTCTCCTGACGGACCTCCTCGTCGGGCAGGTCCTCGACGAACGCCTCGAAGCCGCGCCCGCGCGGGGTGTAGTCGCCCGAGCGGTAGGCGCCGGCGACCGCGCGCGTCAGCAGGCCGAGCGCCCAGCCGTCCATGACCGAGTGGTCGAAGGCGAAGGCCAGGAGTTGTTCGTCGTCCTGCGGCGAGCGGAGGAGGCAGACGCGGCCCGCCGGGTCCTCCCGCAGGTCCGGCTTGTCGAACAGCACCGGCGCCAGGACGGCCGCCGCCTCCGGGGCGAGGCGGCCGTCGGTCACCGTCGCCGGCACCTCGATGATCTCCAGCTTCAGGGGTGCCGGCTCGCGTCGTACGAGGCGGGGGCCGGCGTCCGTCGCGCGGAGGCGCAGATGCAGGACGTCGGTGGCCAGCGTGACCCGTTCCACGGCGGCGGCCAGCCGCTCGGCGTCGAGGGGGCCGCGGATCCGGAACAGGTTCCACGGCTTGTCCGCCGGGTTCCTGCGCAGGTAGCCGTCGGCGTCCACCTCGCCGTTGGCGAGGCCGCGCACCGGCATGCCGTACGCGGGCAGGGTCGCCCTTTCGGTGTTCCTGTTCCTGTTCCTGTTCCTGTTCGTGGGGTCAGTGCTCACGGGTCGCCTCCCGGTGGGCGCGCAGGACGAGGACGGCGTTGTGGCCGCCGAAGCCGAAGGAGTTGCTCATCGCCACCTCGACCCGGTGCTCCTGCGCCTGGTGCGGCACGAAGTTCACGTCCTGGTCGATGGGGTCGTGGCAGTTGATCGTCGGCGGGACGACGGAGTTCCGGATGGCCAGGCCCGCGACGATGGCCTCGACGGCGCCCGCCGCGCCGATCATGTGGCCGGTCATGGACTTCGTCGAGCTGATCGGTATGCGTTCCGTGTGGCTGCCGAAGACGGCGCGGATGGCGTCGAGTTCGGTCCGGTCGTTGGCCACGGTGGACGTGCCGTGGGCGTTGATGTAGTCGACGTCGGCCGGCTGGAGCCCGGCGTCCGCGAGGGCCGCCGCCATGGCGGTACGGGCCCCCCGGCCCTCCGGGTGGGGTGCCGTCCAGTGGTGCGCGTCCGACGTGGAGGCGTAGCCGGCCAGCTCGGCCAGGATGGTCGCGCCCCGGGCCAGGGCGTGCTCCTCGGACTCCAGGACCAGCACGCCGGCGCCCGCGCTCATGACGAACCCGTCCCGGCCGGTGTCGAACGGGCGCGAGGCCTCCGCCGGAGCGTCGTTACGGGTGGACAGGGCGCGGGCGTTTCCGCTGCTGGCCAGGTCCAGTCGGTTGAGGATGTGCTCGGCGCCGCCCGCGACGGCCACGTCGGCCGTCCCGTACCGGATCCAGCGGGCCGCCTCGCCGATGGCGTCCGCGCCCGACGCGCAGGCCGTGCTGATCGCCCGCGTGGGCCCGGTCATTCCGTACTCGAAGCTGATCTCGCAGGCCGCGCTGTCGATGGCCCCGGTGATCTGGGCGAAGGGGCTCACCTTGCGCGGGCCCTGCTCGTCCAGGGTCCGTACGTGCTGGGCGTGGGACGCCATCGGGCCGTAGCCGCTGCCGATCAGGACACCTGCCCGCTGCCCCGTGTCCTCGTCGAGGACGAGGCCCGCCTGCCGCACCGCCTCGGCGGCGGCCGCGAAGGCGTACTGCGCGTAGGTGTCCATGCGCCGGGCCCGCGGCGGCTTCAGGTGCGCGGACGGGTCGAAGTCCTTGACCTCGCCGCCGAAGCGGGTGGTCAGATCCGTGGTGTCGACGCCGGTGAGCGGGGCGATGCCGCTCCGCCCCGCCGTCAGCGCGGACCAGGTCTCGTCGACGGACAGGCCGAGCGGGGTGACGGCGCCCCAGCCGGTGATCACGACCTTGCGGCCGCCGCCGGTCGTCGTGTGTGTGGTGGCCACTGTCTTCCCCTCACTCCTCGCCCGGTTCCCCGAGTACGGGCTCCCCGAGTACGGGGAAGTCGCCGCCGGCGACGTCCGCGCCGAACATCGCGTCGGCCGTGCGTACCGGCACGTTGAGCACGACGACCTCGCCGGCCGCGCACTTCTCCCAGGCACGCGCCACGTCATCGGCGAGCGACGCCTTGTCCCGTACGGTCACCTGGTGCAGGCCCGGGAGCTGGGGCGCCTCGGCGCGTACGGCCTCGGGGTCGAGGAACGCGTGGTCGCCCACCGGGTGCTCGCGCTGGTCGAGCTGCACCTGGAGCCAGCCGTAGCCGCCGTTGCGCAGCACGACGTACAGCAGGCCGCCGCTGTGCGTGACCGCCGTGGGCAGGTCGGCGCCGGCCATGGCGAACGCGCCGTCACCGACGAACGCGACCACCGGGCGGTCCGGCGCGGCCAGCTTCACGCCCAGCGCGGCCGCCGCGCCGAAGCCGAGGCTCGTCTGCTCGGACGGGACGACGGAACCGGCGCCGTCCGCGCAGGCGTAGAGCGGGTACTTGTACGACCACATGTCCTGGAGGCCGTTCTCCTGGACCAGGATGCGGTCGGCGGGCAGCTCGGCGTCCAGGGCGCGCAGCACCTCGGCGATGTACAGCTCGGGTGAGCGGGCCTGCTCGTCGAGGAGCTCGCGGTGGGCGGCGTGCAGCTCGGCGTGGACGGCGCGGACGGTCGTGGACCAGGCCTCGATGGAGGCGGCGGAGGCGGTGGAGGCGGCGGAGGCGACGCGGGGTGTTTCACGTGAAACATCAGCGAGGGAGCCTGTTTCACGTGAAACATCAGCGGGCGAGCCCGTTTCACGTGAAACACCGGCGCCGGAGTCCTCCCGGGAGAGGTGCGCCAGCCAGGACCGTACGGTCGCGCCGGCGTCCGCCAGCACCTTCGGCCCCTGGAACGCGGTCGCGAAGTCGGAGGCCGCCACATTGACCTGGACGACCGGGACGTCACGCCCGACGGCGGTCGGCCACTGGAAGGTGGCGGTCTCCTCCAGGCGGCTGCCGAGGGCCACGACACAGTCGGTCTCCGCCCACAGCCGCGCCGCCTGCTCCTGCGTATACAGGCCGGCCAGGCCGCAGAACAGCGGGGACGCCTCGTCCACCGCGCCCCGCCCGGAGGCGGTGCAGAAGATCGCCGCGCCGAGCCGCTCGGCCAGCCGCTCCACCTCGCGGCCGCCGTTCGCGTGCCGCATGCCGCCGCCGACCAGCAGCACCGGGCGGCGGGCCGCGCGCACGGCCCGCAGCGCGGCCGAGTCGCCCTGCGCCACGATCTCGTACGGGGTCTCCGCCCTGGCCGCCACGGCCGGCGCGGCCAGGGCCCCGGACGCGGCCGCCGTGGCGGCCTCGGCCAGCAGGTGCTCGGGCAGCTCCACGTACACGGGGCCGCGCTCGTGGCGGGCCACCAGCAGGGCCCGGTGCAGGGTGGGCACCAGGCGGTCGGGGTGGTCGACGCGGGCCGCGTACCTGACGAGGGGGGCGACCACGGCGAGCTGGTCGAGTTCCTGGAACGCCCCGCTGCCGCGGTGCTGTGCCCCGGTGCCACCGCTCAGCAGCAGCACCGGCGCGGCCGACGCGGACGATTCGAGGAGGCCGGTGACCGTGTTGGTCACCGCGGGCCCCTTGCCGACGACCGCGACGCCGACCTCACCGGACTGGATGGCCCAGCCGGTGGCCATGAACAGCGCGTTGCGCTGGTCGCGGCAGAGGACGAAGCGGATGCCGGCATCGTGGGCCGCTTCGAGCGCGTACATGTCGTCGCCGGGCAGACCGAACACGGTCCGTACCCCGGAGGCGTGCAGGACCGCGGCGGCGGTGCCCCAGGCGGCGGCAGCGGAAGGGGTGGTCGTGTTGCTCATGGCTTTCCCGGCAGGTAGTCGGCGACGGCCTTCGACAGCAGAAGCGGCTCGGTGTGCCGCTTGCGGCCGACGGCGATGTAGTTGGCGCGGATGCCCCGGCCACCGAACGGCTTGTTGCCGTCCTCGATGTCGATGAGCGTCTGGTCGACGCTCACCATGTGGCGGTCCCGCAGGGCTTCGACGGTGTCCGGCATCGACCCGAACACGGACGCCGCCATGGCGCGCTCCGCGTAGTACGGGTGGCGCAGCACATCGCCGAGCCACTCCTCGGAGGAGAACGGCACCACGTTGAAGACGGGCGCGAACATCTCCGGGGGCAGGAACAGGGTGTCCGTGGGGTGGATCAGGACGGTCGGGCGGACATGGCGGTCGATGAAGTCGATGTGGCCGCCCGCGGCGACGAACTCGCGCTTGCTGCGCAGGTAGTCGAGCGTCGACTCGAAGGCCTCGTCGTAGAACATGGCGCTGTAGTCGGCCGACGCGTCGTCCGGTGTGCCGTGCCGCAGGGCGTCGACGCGGCGCGCCAGCAGGTTGCAGAACTGGGCGCTCACCGAGGTGTGCACGAACACGACGTCGGGTCCGAAGCAGTCCTGCCCGGAGTTGAGCATGCGCACCTTGATCAGGCCGTCGACCGCCCGGTTCAGATCGGCGTCGGCGCCCACGACAAACGGGTTGATGCCCTGGCCGAAGAAGCAGAACACGGTCTCGGGCGGCAGCTGCTCGCGGATCGACTCGGCGTTCTCGTACGAGCCGGTGAAGACGACGACGTCGGACTTCTTGCCGACGTTGTCCATGAACTCGCGCTGGCCGCTGTCATCCAGGACGACCGGAAGGTCGTGGACCGTGCCGATCAGCTTGTGCAGGGCGCGGGTCTGGGCGTCGATCATCCGGGACGGCCGGAACACGATCTTCTGGCTGTAGAGGCTGGGGATGACGACGTACAGGATGTAGCCGTACAGCGGGATGTTCGACGGCATGAGCACGGCGGTCTGCCGGGCCGCGGGCGGGCTGTGCCGGGACACCTCCGCGACCGCGCCTTCGAGAGCCTCGATGGAGGCGTCGATCTCGTCCACGGCGGTGCGGTGGTTGCAGACCTCGGTGAGGATGCCGAGTATCTCCGTGCGGCGCTCGCTCAGCAGCCGGGCCACGTCCTGGAGGACGGTGATCCGGTCCGCGAAAGGGATCGCGGGCCCGGCGGGCTTGCCGGCATCGGCGTCGGCCTTCTTCGCCTCACCGGACCGGCCGGCCCCGCCGGACTCGTCCGACGAGCGGTTGCGCAGGGCCGCCTGCGCCATGTAGCGCAGCGCGGTCAGGTTGGCCTTGCCGTTGGTGTGCTCCGGGAACTCCGCGACCACGAGCACCTTGTTGGGCTGCTCGTACTCCGCGACCAGCTCCGCGAAGACGCGGCGCCAGTGGGCGGCCGGGCGCTCCTCCGGGTCGGCCACGACGAAGACGAGGTCGGTCCCGAAGCGCCCGTTCTCGACCGGGACGACGCGCACGGGCCGCCCGCACTCGCTGGCCTTGGCGGTGATGGCGTCGGGGTAGAGGGTGTTGCCGAAGCGGTGGACGGCGGCCTTGCGGCCGAGGACGCGCAGGTTGCCGTCCTCGTCGAGGAAGCCGAGGTCCTGGGTGCGGTGGACGGTCCGCTGGCTCTCGCGGACGCGGCCGCCCGGCTCCAGCATGCCGACCATGATGTCGGGCGTGTGGACGATGACCTCGCCGACCTGGCCGGCCGGGAGCGGGCGGTCCTCGTCGTCGACGACGGTCACCTTGATGCCGCTGAGCGGCCGGCCGCAGTGGTACGGGTTGTCGGGCGAGGCCAGCGCGATGTTGCCCGCCTCCGAGCTGCCGTAGCCGTCCAGGAGGGGCTTGCCCATACGGTCGGTGAAGCGGCGCTGGAGGTCGTCCTGGAGCGGCTCGCCGCCCACGCACCACATCCGCACCGACTCCAGCAGCGCGGTGCCGGTGCGGCCGCGGTCGAGCAGGCGCAGCATGCCCTCGTACACGGCGGGCACCGAGTCCACGACGGTGACGCCGCGGTCCACGATGGCCTCCAGGGCCAGGTCGGTGCGGCGGCTCGGCAGCAGGACGAGTCCGGCCTTCGCCTGCCACCACAGCAGCAGGATGGACAGCCCGTACTGGTGCGTGAACGGCAGCAGCGGCAGGAGGACGTCGGACTCGGTGTACCGCATCCTGTCCTGGGTGCGGGACACGTTGGCCAGCACCGAACTGCCCGACCTGACGATGCCCTTGGGGCGGCCGAGGCTGCCGGACGTCCAGACGACGAGCGCGTCGGAGCGCTGGGCCCAGCGGTCGAAGGACAGCTCGGCGGCGTCTTCGGCGGTCCCGTCGGCGGCCGCTTCGAGCTCGTGCAGCGGGATCCACGGGGCGTCGGGCTTCTCGAAGGCGGGCGCCGTCTCGGGGTGGTCGGAGACGAAGAAGTCGGCGTTCGCCTCCGCCACGAGACGCGCGAACTGGTTCGGCGTCACCCCGCGGTCGACAAGGCCGACGGAGACGCCCATCTCCATCAGGGCGAACGTGGTGAGTACGGAGGCCGCGGAGTTCGCGGACGACAGGAGGACGCGGTGGGAGCCGTCGACTCCGCGTGTCCGCAGTTCGCGCACGACGCTCGCACAGGACGCCCTGACCTCGGACCACGAGCGATTGCTTTCGTTGTGGCTGATCAGCACCAGAAAAACACATCCAATCTACGAACCGGGTCGGCAGGGCGGAGCGGGTTCGGGGAAAGCCAGGAAGGGCCGGCGACACATCACCGGCGGCGCGGTGCGGACGACGCTAGAGGGCGTGACTCAAGCGGGATTCAAGCGGAGATGGAGAGACGAACAGTCCGGCCGATTCCATGGCGCGGATCTCCGCCTGGTCGCGGTCCAGCTCGGCCTCCGTGTCCGCGACGAGCGAGACATAACCGGGCGAGGTGGCCATGTCGACGGTACGCCCCACGGGGGCGCCCTCCCGGACGCCCGTGACCAGCCGGTCGTACGTGGGCAGGGACGCGAAGGCGCCGTGCCAGGGCCCGGACGTGCCGGCGCGGTCGTTGATCAGCCAGACGTTGCGCACGGTCCGGTTCCAGCGCACGTCCCGGTCGCGGAAGGCGTGGAACGCGGCCGGGTCGGTGAGGGCGAGGGCCAGCAGTTCCACGTGGGACGTGCCCGAGTGCCGCTCGATCAGGTCCGGCGGCAGGGCGCCCATGAGCCGCGCCCCGGTCTCGATGAGCACCGGCCCGTCCGGGGTCAGCATCACCTCGCTGTGTGCGGCGCCGTTCGTGATGCCCAAGGCGGTGACGGCCGGGATCACGTAGTCGGTCAGCACATCGACGCGCGGATCGGTGACCGGCAGGGGCTGCTGGTACGCGTACAGGGGAGCACCCGTCGGCCCGGGCGTCTTGGCCGACAGCCAGATGTCGGACACCTTGTGCACACCGTCCACGGCGACCGTGTTGACCATGTACTCGGTGCCGAACAGGAACTTCTGCACCACGGCGGACGGGTTCGGGTTGCCGAAGTAGTCGAGGCCGGCCAGCACGGCGGCGCAGGCGGAGCGGACCGCGTCGGCGGTGTGGCAGACGTGCACGTTGTCCGTGCCGGCGCTGGCGGCGGGCTTCACGACGACCGGTCCGCCGGCCGCCGCCGCCCAGTCGGCGGCCGCCTCCGGGTCCGTCGCGTTGAAGCTCACCGGTGCGGCGAGGCCCGCGGCGGCGAGGCGCTCGGCCATGGCGTACTTGTCGCGCCTGGCCTCGACACCGTCGAACTCGTTGCCCGGCAGACCCAGTTCGTGGGCCAGCGTGTCGGCCAGGACGACACCGCACTCGGCGCCGGCCACCACACGGTCGACGCCCGCCTCCTTGAGGGTGCGCACGGCGTCGGCCCGGTCGGGGAAGTAGCCGAAGTCGTGGCTGTAGTGGCCGGGTACGAAGGACGGCAGCAGCCGGGGCGGCGGTATCTCCTGGCTCCGTACATGGACGCACTCCACGCCCCGCTCGATGAGCTTCCGCACCAGGACGGCACCGGTCGAGTAGCCGTCGACGATCGCGATCTTCACAGCTGTACCCCCGTGGTCTCCAGAGATTCGGTTTCTTCCGTGCGGGCGGCCACCGGGTCCGCCTCCCGGGCGCGGAGCCGTACGTCGCAGAGCCACGCCAGCGCGGCGATGCCCGCGGCGGTCGCGCCGACGGCGGCGAAGGAGGCGGCGGGGCCGCCGTGGTCCATGACCGTGCCGGCCAGCGGCGAGCCGATCACGTTGCCGACGAGGATCGCGCTGGCGTACGTGCCGAGCGCCACGCCCTTGCTGTCGTCCGGGGCGAGCCGGCTGATCGCGCCGGCGCTCGCCGACAGCGCGGGGGCCACGAACAGGTTGGCCGGCACGGCGATCAGGCACAGCCAGTACCACTCGGTCGCGAGCCCGATCGGCAGGCACAGCACGCCCAGCGCCCCGGTCACGGCGAACACCGACGGCGGGTTGCGCATCCCCCCGTACAGGAAGCCGCCGACGATGGAGGCGACGCCCGCGAGGACCAGCAGCAGCCAGGCCCAGGTGAGCTGGTCGTACCGCTGGAGGGTGCCGATGGCGGCGACCTCGAAGCCGACCACGGCGATGGAGATGGCGACCGTGGCGCCGAGCGCGCACACCATGCGGGCCGTCAGCCAGTGCCGCAGCCCCGGCTTGGCGCCGTCCGCGGGGCGGGCCCGCTGCAGCGGCGGGTTCATCACCAGGTACGCGATGCCGGCCAGCACCAGCAGGCCGCCCATCGCGAGGAACGCCACCGTCGGCGACGCGGTCGAGGCGAGCAGGATGCCGACGGACGGGCCGACCATGTACGCGACGTCGGTGGTCATCGCGTCGACCGCGTACGCCGCGTTCCGGTTCTCGTCGGTCACCATGCCGGCCAGGGCGAGGCGGATGACCGTGAACGCCGGAAGGGTCGTGAGACCGCCGACGAATGCCGCGGCCAGCAGGGCCGTGAACGGCAGCAGGTGCGCCAGGCCCCAGAACAGCGCCTGCGCGACCACGAGCAGGCCGAAGACCGTCCGCAGGCCGTAGCGGTCGAGCCCGCGGCCCTGGAGGGGGGCGCCGAGACCGGCGCCCGCCGTCCAGAACGCGGCGACCAGGCTGCCCGCGCCGAATCCGCGGTCCAGATTGCCCACGATGTGCAGGATCAGGACCGAGGAGATACCGAGCCCCGGCATCTTCGCCAGGAGCCCGATGACCATGAGGGACCGCATCCCGGGTTCCGAGAACAGCCGCCGATAGGTGGAGAACATCTGTGAGCTCCTAGGCTTCTTCGTCCCAGCGCCAGTCGATCCGGTCCAGCAGGTCCATGTCGGACAGCAGACCGCGCAGCCCGCTGAAGTCGCGGACCAGGTTCGTACGGCCCGCGTCGTGCTGGACCTCGGCGATCATCCGGTCGGCGCCGTCGACGCCGTGCATGGTGAGGATGTGCTGCCAGGTCCGGTAGTCGTTGGCGACGAACGCCTCAAGACCGGTGAGCATGGTGTCCACGAAGAACCTCTTCTGGTCCTTGTCGAGGAAGTCGTAGACGGTCTTGGCGAGTTCGCCCGTGATGGACGAGTGGCAGATCTCGTCGCGGTTGTGCAGCTTGACGGTGGTGGAGTTGATCTCCTGGATGTCCGGGTCGTCGGACAGCAGGTGCAGATAGGCGCTGATCGACGTCTCGGACACGGTCGCGAAGGCGAGCGTGGTGAGCTTGCGCTCCCACGACTCGGTGCAGGCGGCCCGCAGCTCCTCGTGCCGCCGCACGATGTGCGGGGCGGGCAGGACCGTGTCCGGGACGGTGATCCGCCGCTTCTGCTTGGTGATCGTGCTCGCGTTGAGGTGCATCAGCGTGTGGTACTGCTCGTCCACCATCGCCTGGGCCAGCGACGTCTCCAGGGCGGGCCCGCCGAGGGACGGGAACTCGCCCTCGATGACGTACGCGAAGGCCGGGTTGGCGATGCGCTGCTCGGCCATGATCGTGTGCCGGTTGTACGCGAGCCAGGACCAGCTCAGCATCCGGTCGCGGACCTCGGGCGGCAGGTTGTCCCAGACCGGGTGGCCGACGAACGGGACGATCCGCTCCGGGTAGTCGGGGCGTGCGGCGTCGAAGAGCTCCTCCAGCTCGGGCTCCTTGCGCTTGACCGTCGCCCGCCGGTGCCAGTTCCCGGCGAGGCGCGTGATGACCGCGTTCTCGACCGGGTCGGTGGGGTCGAAGGGCGGGAAGCCGGGGATCTCGACGAACCCGCCGGCGGTGGGGGCGGTGGCCGGGTCGATGGCCGGGTCGATGGTCGTGTTCATAGTGGTCACTGTGGTCACTCAGGCCTGTTCCGAGGGGGCGGCGGGGTCGGCGGGATCGGCTGGGGCGATGTCGTAGAACCCGGGGCCGTCCAGGTAGCAGATCGCGTTGAAGTCGCGTTCCACGACCTCGGCCGACGGGTGGGCGAACCCGACCGCGAGGGTCTTCGTGGAGTCGTCGACGGTGCGGACGACGGCGCCCCCCGGCCGGACGAAGGTCTCCACGTTGTTGAAGCTCTCCATGCCGCGGACCACGTCCAGCAGCGGATAGGCGCGCAGCGTGCCCGCCTCCGGCGCCGTCGGCCAGGACACCGACACATGGCGCCGCATCTCGTACGGCCGCTCGTACGTGGCGAGGAACCGCTCCGGATGCAGATAGGCCTCCACGGTCCAGCCGATCTGCGACTCCCCGGCGCCCAGCTCGGCGTAGTACGGGGTGTTCGCGCCGGCGATCCGCGCGCCGATCTCGACCAGGCACGGCCCGTCGGCGGTGACGATGACCTCCAGGTGCGCGGGCCCGTGCCGGATGCCCAGGGCGTCGAGCACGCTGAACGCGTAGTCGGTGAGCTCCTGGCGCAGCGGGGCGTCCGGCGGGATCAGATGGCCGCCGGTGATGCGGTCCCGGACGCTGGGGACCGTCATCTTGCTGTACTTCCAGAGGTCGGTGACCCGGTGGCGGCCGTCGCGGCTGACCGTGTCCACCACGTACTCGCCGCCCACCAGGTACTCCTGGGCCACGGCGGCCGTGTTGGTCTCCGAGAAGACGGTCGTGCCGCCGAGGATGCCGTCCAGCGCGGCCGCCGACTCCTCGGGCGTGTCGCAGACGGCCACGCCGTCGTTCGCGGCGCTCCGCAGCGGCTTCACCACGATCCGGCCGCCGGCCTCGCGGTGGAAGTCCAGCAGCTCCTGCCGGTTCTCGACCAGCCGCTGGCGGGCGCCGCGCACACCGGCCGCCTTGATCGTCTCGATCATGACGAACTTGTCGCGCCGCGCGGGCGACAGCCGGGTGCCGTTGGTGGGCAGGCTCAGGGTCTCGCTGAGCAGGTCGGCCAGCTCGACGCCGTACTCGCCGGCGGCGACGACCGCGACGGGCTCGTGCTTGGCCACGCGCTCGACGGTGTCGCTCAGCACGCCGGCGTGGACGATGTCGTCGCGGAAGGCGCTCGTGTCGAACGCGCCCCGGTAGCACTGCGGGACGTCCTCGGTGCTCTGGACGCGGACGACGTCGCAGCCGTCGTCCATGAAGGCCTGCGCCAGCGCGTAGCTCGACGGGTACGCGTCGACCAGGACGACGCTTCTGCGTGTGTGGGTCATGTCTGCCTCTCTCCGCTCCAGTTCCTGCTCGTCCTGTTCACGTCGCCGTTTCACGCCGCCGTCTCCAGGGCCTCCGCGAGGCCCGCGACGGTCGGATGCCGGAAGACCACGACCGGCGAGACCCGGCGCCCGAGGCGTTCGCTCAGGCGGGCCGCGACCGCGGTGATGGCCAGCGAATTGCCGCCGACGTCGAAGAAGTTGGCGTCCGGTCCGAAGCCGCCGTCGTAGCCCAGGCACTCCTGCCACACCTCGGCGACCAGCGACTGCTGCTCGGTGCCGTGCACGCGGGGGGCGGCGGCCCGGGAGTCCGCCGGCCGCGGCCGCTCCTGCTGCCGCGGCTCCGGCAGTGCGTCACGGTCGACCTTGCCGTTCGGGGTCAGCGGGATCTCGTCGATCACCGTGCAGCTCTGCGGCAGCATGTACGGCGGCAGCCGGTCCGCCAGGTGCGCCCGCAGGTCCGCGGTGGCCGGGACCTCCGCCCCCTCCTCCGGGACGAGGTACGCCGCGAGCTGCTCGACGCCCGTGCTCGTCCGGCGTACCGCCACCACCGCGTCCGAGACGGCGGCGTGGGAGCGGAGCGCCGACTCGATCTCGCCGAGCTCGATGCGGAAGCCGCGCACCTTGACCTGGTGGTCGTTGCGGCCCAGGAAGACCAGGTTGCCGTCCGGCAGCAGCCGCACCACGTCACCCGTGGCGTACATCCGGGCGCCGGGCTCGTCGGCGAACGGGTCCGGCAGGTAGGCCTGCGCCGTCCTGGCCGGCCGGCCCAGGTAGCCGCGGCCGACCGCGCTCCCGCCGACGTACAGCTCGCCACGGCAGCCCGGGACGACCGGCCGCAGCCGCGCGTCCAGGACGTAGAGGCGGGCGTTGTCGGTGGCTCTGCCGAACGGGACGCTCGGGCGGTGGGCGTGCCGGTCGATCAGGTCCTCGGTGATCGGGCAGAACGCGGAGGTCACGGTCGCCTCGGTGGGCCCGTACTCGTTGAAGACCCGGCAGCCGGGCGAGGTCACTTCGAGGATGCGCCGCGCCACGTCGTGCGGCACGGCCTCCGCGCCGGTGAAGACGAGCCGTACGGAGGCGAGCCTGCGCGCCGTGTCCTCGGTGGACTCCAGAAGGATCCGCATCTGCGAGGGCGTCGCGTTCAGCGTGGTGATGCCCCGCTCCGCGACCTCCCGGAGGAACGCCTCCGGGTCGTACGCGGCGGTCGGGCCCGCCAGGTGGAGCTGCGCGCCGGACACCAGGCACTGGAAGATCTCCCAGACCGAGTTGTCGAACGCCACCGAGTGGTTGAGCAGCGCACGGTCCCGCCCGGTGAGGCGGCACAGCCGCTGGTTCCAGGCGAGGAACGTGGTGATGTTGGCGTGCGTGATCGCGACGCCCTTCGGGTGGCCGGTCGAGCCGGAGGTGTAGATGACGTACGCGAGGTGGTGCGGCTGCGCCTCCTCCTCGAACGCCCCGAGCGCCTCCGGCACCGTGTCGCCGTCCTGGTCGACCTGGTCGGCCTGGTCGACCGTGACGATCCGTACCGCGTCCCCGAACAGGGCGGACGAGGCCTGCCCCGGATCGGCGACCACGAGCCGTACGCCGGAGTCGGCCAGCAGGTACTGAAGCCGGTCCGCCGGGTAGCCGGGGTCGAGCGGCACATAGGCGCCGCCCGCCTTCAGCACGCCGAGCAGCGCGACCACCAGCTCCACCGAGCGCTCCAGGCACACACCCACCAGCCGCTCCGGGCCCACCCCCTGGGCGCGCAGGGCGCGGGCGAGGGCGGCGGCGCGGCGGTCGGTCTCCGCGAACGTCAGCGACCGGCCGTCGTCGGCCACGACGCACACCTGGTCCGGGGTCTCCCGCACCTGGCGCTCCCACATCCGTACGAGGGTGCTCGGCTCGGGTAGCGGCTCGGCGAGGTCACCGCCGGACAGGCCGCGCATCTCGTCGGGCGTCAGGATCTCCAGCTCGGACAGCCGGGCCCCGGAACGGGACACCATCTGCTCGACGACGCGGAGGAAGTGACGGCCGATGCCCTGGACGAAGTCCGGGTCGAAGAGGTCGGTCGCGTACTCGACGGAGAAGCTGAGGTGCCCGCCGTCGGCGGCGTGGTCGGTGACGTCGAAGGCCAGGTCGAAGCGGGCGGTGCCGAGCCGTCCCTCCAGGTCCTTGCGGTCGTACGGCTCCGTGAGGACGCCCGCGGGCGCCGCCTCGTGCAGCGCGAACAGCACCTGGAACAGCGGGTTGCGGCTCAGGTCGCGCTCGGGGCACAGCTCCGCGACCAGCTTCTCGAACGGCAGCTCGGCGTGCGCGTACGCCTCCCGCGCCACCTCGCGCACCCGGCCGAGCAGCTCCGTCCAGGACGGGTCGCCCGACAGGTCGGTGCGCAGGACCGCGGTGTTCACGAAGTAGCCGACGACATCGGCGGTCTCCGGGCGCGGCCGCCCGCCGACGAGGGTGCCGACGGCGACGTCGCTCTCCTCGGCGTACCGGCCGAGCAGCACCTGGAGCGGGGCCAGCAGGCCCATGAAGAGCGTGACGCCCTCGGCCCGGCACTGCGCCCGCACCCGGTCGGCCAGCTCGGCAGGGACGTGGAACAGCTCGCGGCGGCCTCGGTGGCTCATGACGGCCGGGCGGGGCCGGCTGGTGGGCAGCTCCAGCGGAGGCACGCCGTCCAGCCGCTCCCGCCAGTAGGCGAGGAGCCGCTCCAGCTCGGGGCCGGTCAGCCGCTCCCGCTCCCACTGGGCGAAGTCGGTGTACTGGACCGGCAGTTCGGGCAGCGGTGCGGCGAGGTCCGTGTAGAGCGCGCCGAGCTCGCGGACGATCACGTCGATGGACGTGCCGTCGCAGGCGATGTGATGGATGGTCAGCAGCACGACGTCGAGTTCGGGGGTGCGCAGCACGTCGGCGCGGAGCAGGGGGGCCCGGTCGAGCGCGAAGGGGACGCGGATCCGCTCGGTGAGTACGCAGTCCAGGGCCTCCTCGGTCACCTCCGTGCACGGGGCCGTGACGGGCGCCGCGTCGCGCGGCTCGGGGCGGATCCGGCCGTCGACGGTGACCAGCGCGGTGCGGAGCGCCTGGTGCCGGCGGACCAGCGCGGTCAGGCTCGCCTCAAGGCGCGGGAGGTCGACGCGGCCGCCGGGGAAGGACAGGGCGACGGGGAGGTGGTAGGCGGGGACGCCTTCGTTGAGCTGCTCGAAGAACCAGATGCGCTCCTGGCCGAAGGACAGTCCGGGTGTCGTGGCGGGGCGGATCGGCTCGTCGGCCGCCTGGGTGCCTTCGCGGGACCCCAGGGCAGCGGCGAGGCCGGCGGGAGTCGGGTGGGCGAACACGGACGGGACGTCGACCGGCACCGCGAGCTCCGCGCGCAGCCGTGCCACGGCACGCACCGCCGCAAGGGACTGGCCGCCGAGCCCGAAGAAGTCGTCGTACGGGGAGACCTCGTCGATCCCGAGTACCTCCGCCCACACGCGGCGCACGGCCTCGGTCAGCGGGGGCAGCGGGACGCCGTCGGGCTGCGGAGAGGCGCCGGTGTCCCGTACGCGCTCGTAGGGGGTGCCGAGCACGGCGTTGCGGTCGGCCTTGCCCGCCGGGGTGCGGGGCAGGGCGTCGAGCAGCCCGTAGCCCTGGGGCACCATGTGGGCGGGCAGGCGCGCGGCGAGGTGGTCGCGGACCTGGCGCGGGAGGCCGCCGTCGCCCGTCGCGTCCGGGGCGGGGACGACGTACGCCACGATCTGGTCGCCGCCTGCCGCCGCGCGGTCGACGACCACGACGGCGTCCGCGACGCGCGGGTGGCTGCGGACCGCGGCCTCGATCTCACCGAGCTCGATGCGGTAGCCGCGCACCTTCACCTGGTGGTCGTTGCGGCCGAGCAGCTCCAGGGTGCCGTCGGGCGACCAGCGGGCCAGGTCGCCGGTGCGGTACAGGCGCCCGGTGCCGGGGCGGCCGGTGCTGCCCGCTCCGTCGCCGCCGAAGGCGTCCGGGACGAAGCGCTCCGCGGTCAGCGCCGGACGGTTGAGATAGCCGCGCGCGACGCCCTCGCCGCCGATCCACAGCTCGCCGGTGACCCCGGGGCCGACCTCACGGCCGTCCTCGCCGACCACGTGGAGCCGGGTGTTGGACAGGGCGGTGCCGACCGTGATCCGGTCGGGAGCCTCGTCGATACGGGCGGCGGTGGCCCAGACCGTGGCCTCCGTCGGCCCGTACAGGTTCCACAGCGTGCCGCCGGTGGCGAGCAGGTCGCGGGCGAGCTGCGGGTCGAGCGGCTCGCCGCCCGACAGCAGGACGCGTCCGCGCCCGCCGCTCCAGCCGGACGCGACCAGCATCCGCCAGGTCGTCGGGGTCGCCTGGACGACGGTCACGTCCGCGTCCTCGATCGTCGCGGCCAGCAGCTCGGGGTCGGTGTTGGCGGCCATGGGCGCCATGACGACGGTCGCGCCGACCGTCAGCGGCAGGAACAGCTCCAGCGTCGAGATGTCGAACGAGAGCGGGGTCAGGGCGAGGACGCGGTCGTCCGCCGTGAGCCCCGGGCGCTCGGCCACGCTGCGCAGGAAGGAGCTGATCGCACCGTGGTCGACGGCCACGCCCTTGGGCAGACCGGTCGAGCCGGAGGTGTAGATCACGTACGCGAGGTGATCGGGGCGCAGCGCGGGCCGGGAGGGCACGGTTTCACGTGAAACCGGCCCGGCCGACACGGTTTCACGTGAAACATCGGTGGCGTCCGGGACGTCCTCCACCAGCAGCGTCCCGACCGCTCCGATCTCCCGGACCCGCTCGCGGTGCCGCGCGTCGCACAGCACGAGTCCGGCGCCGGAGTCGGCCGTCATGTGCCGCAGCCGGTCCGTCGGGTAGCTGGGGTCGAGCGGCAGGTACGCGGCACCCGACCTCAGGATGCCGAGCAGCGCCACGACCATGTCGACCGACCGGTCGAGGCAGACGCCGACCAGAGACTCGGGTCCGATGCCACGTGCCCGCAGCTCGGCCGTGAGCGCCGTGGCACGGCGGTCCACTTCTGCGTAGGTCGCGCGTCGCGTGCCCGCGACGACGGCGACCGATTCGGGAGCCTCCGCGACGCGCTGCTCCCACAGGGCGACCAGGGTGGTCGACGCCATGACTGATCCTTTCTCAGCCCCACGCGGGGACGGTGCGCATGATGGTTTCGGCCAGCTGCGGTTCCGCGCCGCGTACGTAGAGGTGCTCGCCCGGGAAGAGGCGCAGCTCGAAGTCCGCCGATGTGTGGTCGTGCCAGGCGGCCAGCTCCGGCTCACGGACGGTGTCGTCGTCGGAGCCGCCCAGGACGGTGAACGGGCAGGGCAGCGGCGCCTCGTGCTCGTACGCGTACGTCTCACACAGGGTCAGGTCGGCGCGCATCAGCGGAAGCAGCAGTTCCTGGAGCTCCGGGTCGAGGCCCGCGAACTCGCCGCGGCCCAGTCGGTCGAGCAGCTCGGCGTCCGGGAGGTGGTGCAGCGGCTCGCGGTCCGGCAGGTCGGGGGCGCGCAGCGCCGACAGGAACATCCGGGCGGGCAGCGGCGCGCCCATGGTCCGGAGCCGACGGGCCACCGCGAAGGCGACCAGGGCGCCCATGCTGTGCCCGAAGAACCCGAACGGCAGCTCCGTGCGGGACGCGATCAGCGGCGCCAGCTCGTCCACGACGGCGTCCACGGAGGTCAGCGGGTCCTCGGCGAAGCGGTTCTCGCGGCCGGGGAGCTGGACGGTGACGACCTCGACGGTGTCGGGGACGTGCGGGGCCAGCCGGTAGGCGGAGGCACCGGCGCCGGCGTGCGGGAAGACGAAGAGGCGGTGGCGCGCGGTCTCCTGCCGGCTGCCGAGGCCGCGCAGCCACAGCTGCGCGAGGCCCTCCCGCGCGGTGGCGGTGGTGAAGGTCCCGGCGCTCATCGGACCGCGCTCCCGGCAGAGCCGGCAGAACCAGCAGAACCGGCAGAAGGGGCAGAACCGGTCCGTACGGAGCGCGGCGTCAGATCGGTCCACACCTGCTCGATGTGGTCCAGGCACTCCTGCTTGCCGCCGTCCTTGCCGGCCGGCTCCCAGCCCGCGGGGAGCTCACGGTCCGCGAACCAGATCGAGTACTGCTCCTCGTGGTTGACGACGACGAGGTAGCGGTCTTCCGTCGTGTTGTTCATGGTCAGACCCCCACACCGGTGAAGAAGTCGGTCTGCCGACGGCCCTTGCCGGCCGCGACGACCCGGTCGTGCACCCACTTGCCGACGGCCAGGTCCAGGACGCCGAGGCCGAACGGCGAGAAGATCGCGGGCCGGCCGCGGTGCCGTACCCGGCGCTGCTGGAGCAGGTCGCCGAGCGTGCCGTCGACGAAGTCGCGGTTGCCGGTCCGCTGCTCGGCCAGGTGCAGCGAGGTGCGCTCGCGTACGGCGTGGTCGATGTCGTCCGTGAAGTTCTGCGCGGCGAGGACGACCTCGGGCCCGAGGTCGCGCAGCGACAGGTGGAGGACCACCGGCGCGTGGGCGAGGAGCCGCGGGTCGTGCAGGTGCGGTTCGCCGGCCACGGTGGTCAGGACGACCAGGTCGCAGTCGGTGAACGCGTCCTCGACGCGCTCGGCGATCAGCACGTCCGCGTCGGTGTGCTCGGCGAGGACGTCCCGGTAGCGCTCGGCCGCGGCGCGGTCGAGGTCGAAGAGGCGGAAGCCCTCGATGTCCCAGTCGAGGTCGCGCAGGAACTTCCAGACGTGCTGCGCGATCAGTCCGGTGCCGACGACGCCGACGCGGCGGGCGCGCCGCTCACCGATGAGGACCTCGGCGCCCAGCACGGCGGAGGCCGCGGTGCGGGTGGCGGAGATGATCGACGACTCCATGCAGGCGAACGGGTAGCCGTTGGCGCAGTCGTTGAGGATCAGCGTGGCGGACGCGCGGGGGATGCCGTGCCGGGTGTTGTCCGGGAAACTGGCGATCCACTTGTTGCCGGCGACCTCGAACTCGCCGCCCAGGTAGGCGGGGAGCGAGATGATGCGCGACCGGGTCTGGTGCGGGAAGCGGAGGAAGGAGCTGTGCGGGTTGGAGCTCTGGCCGGCGTCGTGCGCCAGGTAGGCGGCACGGACGACGTCGAGGATCTCCGGGCGGCTGCCCTCGATCTCGGCGGCCACGTCACCCGCGTCGATCACCGTCATGGGCGTCGGAGTCATGGAAGGCACGGGAACGGTTCTCTTTCAGTTCGCGACCAGGGCGCCGACGCGGGAGGCGATGGCCTCCGAGGCGTGTGACCCGGAGGCGACTGCCTCCGAGGCCAGGGCCTCTTCCGCGCGGAGCTGCTGGAACCAGTCGGGGTTGTAGATGGTCTTGGTGTACGCGTGGCCCCGGTCGGCGGCGATGAAGGCGACCTTGGGGCGACGCGCGCCGGGGCCGTGCGGGCGGGGCGGCTTGCGGGCGAAGTAGCTCTGGACGGCCGCGTACGTACTGCCGGTCGAACCGCCGGCGAAGAGCCCGTACGCCGCGACCAGCGCGTGGCAGCCCTCGACGGCGCGCACCTCGGACACGATCTCGATGTCGTCGATGAGGGCCTGTTCGCAGAGCGGCGGCACGATGCTGGAGCCGATCCCGGGAATCCGCCGTTTCTTGGGCGGCCCGCCGAAGATCACCGAACCTTCGGTGTCCACGGCCACGATCACGCAGTGGGGAAAGGCCTCCTTGACGCGGTGCGAGACCCCCGCGATGGTGCCGCCCGTGCCCACGCCGACAAACAGGTAGTCGAGCGGTCCGGCCTGCTCGATCAACTCACCGGCGGTGAAGTGGTAGTGCGCGTCACGGGCATCCGGGTTGGCGTACTGGTTGGGCCAGTAGGCCTGCCCGAGTTCCCTCAGCAGTTCCCGCACTCTCGTCAGACGGGTCCTCAGATATCCGCCCGCCGCGTCCCGCGTGGAGACTTTCTCCACGCGGCGGCACAGGAGCCGCAGATGCGCTTCGGTGGCCGCGTTGCAGTTCGGGTCGATGACCGGAACGAAGGAAATTCCGAGCATTCGGCAGTAAAAGGCAAGAGCCAGAGCGAAGTTGCCGGACGACGACTCGACCACCGTGGTGTTCCGGTGGATGTCACCACGGGCGATCGCCCGTTCCAGAATCCAGAGCGCCGACCGGTCCTTGGTGCTGCCGGTCGGATTGCAGAATTCCAGCTTGGCGACCAGGTCGCAGGTGTCGTCCGCGAGCGGAATCAGCGGGGTACCCGTGAGTCCGGCGCGGAGCCGGCTCATCCGGTCGATCAGGGTTTGATCAGCACGCCTTTGCAGCATGGGGCGACTCTGGCACGCGGCCTCGAACCCCGGCTCAAGCCCGACTCAAGCGTGCGCTGACCGCTGTTCAACCGCGTACAGCGGCCGGTTGAACAGGGACGTGGGGCACGGGGCACAGGGCGTGCGGCACGGGGCGTGCGGCACGGGGCACAGGGCGTGCGGCACGGGGCGTCGGTGTGACCGCGCGGGTCACTCGGCGCCGGGCAGATACCCCAGCCGTACCGCCTGGACACCGGCCTGGAAGCGGCTCCTGGCGTTGAGCGTGGTGAGCAGGGCCGACATCGTCCGGCGCACCGTGCGCGCCGAGACGCCGAGGTGGTGGGCGATCGCCTCGTCGGTGAGCCCTTGCGCCATCAGCCGGAGTACCTCAGCCTGATGCGAGGTCAGCTTCTCGGGCTCCCGCTCGGGACGCGACCCGAGGGGCTGCGCGGACTGCCAGACGGTCTCGAACAGCGCGTGGATCAGGGCGATGGTGCCCGGGTTCTCGACGACGACCGCGCCGGCCCCGGTGTTCCGGCTGTCGGTCGCGATGAGGGCGATGCGCCGGTCGATCAGAATGAGGCGATTGGGAAGGGTGGGGGTGGTACGGACCCCGGCCCCGTGGGCGACCAGCCATTCGGCGTGGGCGACGGTGGGCTGGTCACGGCGAATGCTGTCCAGATACACCGTCCGCATCCGCACACCCCGATTGAGCAACCGCAGGTTGAGAGGGCGTGAGGCGGCCATGTTCTCCGGGGTCTGCGGACCGCCGGGAGCGAAGGTGAGGAATTCGTCCTTGACCTCGTTGGCCAGAATCTCGAGGTGTTCCCTGATGGCGTCGACACCCGAGAGGTACAGGAATCCCGACCCCGCTCCGGGAGCGTGCTGATGGGCGAACTGCGCGATGGTTTCCGCGACCACCGCGCGGCTGGCCTCGACCCGCTGCTGGTGTGCGGCCAACTCGGCCTGCTGCTGCGCGAGAAGAGCCTCAAGGCCGAGTAGCGGGTTCACCGGACGCACCTGGGATCGGTCCACTGTTGAACGTCTGACCAGCGCGAGACGGCTCAGCCTGTCCAATGCGTCGCGCACGTCGCTCTCCGGCAGGCCCAGGTCTTCGGCCCACTCCTCGACGCTTCCCTCCGGGCGCGCGAGCATCGCCCGGTACACGGCCTCGGAAGCCGCGTCTATACCCAGTCCAGAAAGCAAGGTGATCTCCCCTGGACGCCTGGTCCCCGTGTAAATGCCGAAATGCTTTGCACATTAACACGATTGCAGGGGGACGGCGGCTGTAACGAGGATCGCCCTTTTCTTCACTTCTCACCACTTCTCTCCCCTTTGATTCGACAGGTGATGCGATGTACCTCATCCACCTCCATCTCGCGCCCCATCCGGTCGGCCTGCCGCTCCCCGAGGACACGGCGGCGGTCGTCACCGACGCCGTACGACCCGGCTCCGGCGTGGTCCGCCATGTCACCGTGCATCCGGCGGACGGGCACGGACTGGTCGTAGGTCTCTACGTGGCGGCCGATGGTCCGGAACAAGCCGAGGCGGCGGCCCGAGTGACGTGGTGGAGAGCCGTCGCGGCCCGCCCGCGGCTCGGCGGCTGGCCCCTCCTCTCGACGGAGCTGGCCATGACCCTGGACCGGACTCCATGATGCGTTCCGGTCCCCCGCACCCCCTGCTGACCCCCCACTGACACCCCGCTGACCTGCGACGTAACCCCGCCGTGTCCGCATGCGGACATGACCGCTCTGCCCACCCCGAAACGTCTTCTCACCGCTCTCGAGCACAGGTGAAATTCAGGTGTCGGTCCGACCAGACCGGCGGTTCACGTAAGAGAGCTCAAGGGGAGACGACGATGCGTCGAGTGGCTTGTTTCGGTGCGGCGGTCGCGGCGGTGCTGGCGATGGCGATGAGCGTGACGGGGGCACAGGCGCTGACCGTCGGCAACACGGACGACGCCGGCTGGCAGGGTCCGGTCGCCGCGCAGCCGGTCGACGGCACGACGGCACAGCTGGCGCCGCGGACCGCGTCGGACGACGCGGGCTGGCAGTAAGGGACCGGCCGTGGGAGCCGTCATGGGACCGGTCGTGGGACCTGGCATGGGACCGGTCGTGGGACCGGTCGTGGGCCCTGTGCGACCTGTCGAGGGAGCCGCCGTGGGCGTGGCCGAGCGGCGGACGGACGCCGACCGTCTGCTCCGCCTGCGGAACGAACTGCTCGACGCGCCCGTCGAGTACGTGCCGGTCGCCGCCCTGAAGGTCGTGGAGTCCCCCCGGCACACCGTCGAGGACCCGGGCCACTGCCGGACGCTCGCGGAGATCGGGGACATGGGGGAGACGCTGCCGCCGGTGGTCGTCCACCGGGCCTCCATGACCGTCGTCGACGGGATCCACCGGCTGCGGGCCGCGCGGCTGCGGGGCCGGGACACCATCCCCGTACGGTTCTTCGACGGCAGCGCGGAGGACGGCCGCCTCCTGGCGGTGGCCCTGAACGTCACGCACGGCCTGCCCCTGACCATGGCGGAGCGCACCGCGGCCGTCGCGCGTATCCTCGCCGTCCACCCCGAGTGGTCCGACCGTGCCGTGGCCTCGGTCGCGGGCCTGTCGGCCGGCAAGACGGCCGAGATCCGGCGGGGGCTGTTCGGCACCGCTCGACCCGGCGCCAAGCGCGTGGGCCGCGACGGCCGGGCCCGGCCGCTGGAGCCCGCCCGGGGACGCGAACGGGCGGCAGCGCTGCTCCGTGAGAACCCGACGGCGTCGCTGCGCCGGATCGCACGGGAGGCGGGCGTCTCGCCGGCCACCGTCGCGGACGTACGCCGGCGCATGACGTCCGGCGACGGCGGCACGGCATCCGGCGGTACGGGCGCGGACGGGACGGCCACCGGCGGTGGGCGCTCGCCCGAGGCGGCCGCGACGGTGACGGCGGCGGTGACGGCGACGGCGACGGCGACGGCGACGGTGACGGCGGCCGCCGTGCGGCAGGAGCCGCCGGACCTCGCCGAGATCCACAGCATGCTGCGGCGCGATCCCGCGCTGCGCTTCAACGAGACCGGACGGTCGTTCCTGCGGCTGCTGGAGGCGGGCGCCGCGCTGTCCCGGCACCGGGAGGGCATCGCCGCCAGCCTGCCCCCGCACTGCAGGGAGGCCGCCGCCCGGCTGGCACAGGTCTACGCGCAGAGCTGGGAGCTGTTCGCCAAGGAACTCCAGTAGGGCCGGCAGACCGGCGACCGGCAGACCGGCAGGCGCCGACAGGTCCGGCACGGCCGGATACGGGGAGAACGGGGAGAGCCAATGCGAGTCAATCTTCTGGGGCCGTTCGAGGTCCACACCGGAGGGAGCTGCGTCAACGCGGCCCCCGCCGCCCAGAAGGTCCGTCAGACGCTGGCGCTGCTGGCGCTGAACGCCAACCGGGTGGTGCGGTCCGAGCAGCTCATGGAGGAGCTCTGGGGAGACCACCCGCCGGTCAGCGCCCACACGGCCCTGCAGACGTACGTGTACCAGATCAGGAAGCGGTTCGAGCTCGGCAACCCGAGGAGCGGCGGCCACGCCCGGGGCACCGCCCGGCCCGTGCTCAGCACCGTGGACGGCGGCTACCACCTTGCGCTCCCCGCGGAGCATGTGGACGCCCTGCGGTTCGAGCCCCTGATCGCCCGTGCCCGCAGGGAGTTCCGAGCCGGGGACGTCCCGCGCGCCCGCGACGCCGTCGCCGCCGCGCTCACCCTGTGGCGGGACGCGGCGCTGGTCGACGTACGCAAGGGAGCCGTCCTGGAGGCGGAGGCGCTCCGCCTCGACGAACTGCACACCAGCGCGGACAACCTGCGCATCGAGGCCGACCTGCATCTCGGCCGCCACCACGAGCTGCTGGGCGAACTGACCTCGCGCGCCGCGCTCGAACCCACCGACGAGGGCGTCCTGCGCCACCTGATGACGGCGCTGTACCGGACGGACCGCCGCTCCGACGCGCTCCGCGTCTACCAGCGCGCCCGCCGGCGGATCGCGGAGGAGTTCGGGCTCGACCCCTCCCCCGAACTCCAGGCGCTGCACACGGCCATCCTCCAGTCGGACGAGTCCGTCCTACGCCCGC